>JBEBVG010000134.1:0-8307 GCA_040392845.1 Sphingobacterium sp.
TTTTCTTTCCAGTCATAGAAACTTCCTGCAATAATTTTCTCACGCGCTTGTTTCACTAGCCAAAGGTAAAAATGAAGATTATGTAATGAGGCTATTTGAGCACCCAATATTTCCTGCGACTTTATAAGATGTCTTAAATAAGCCTTTGAATACACCTGGTCAGCCATCAGATCACTTTCCGTCTCTATAGGAGAAAAATCATCTTTCCACTTTTCATTTTTGATATTGATTATCCCTTGTCGTGTAAAAAGCATTCCATTCCTTGCATTGCGGGTTGGCATGACACAATCAAACATGTCAATACCTAAAGCGATGTTTTCCAGAATATTGATTGGCGTACCTACCCCCATTAAATAGCGCGGTTTGTCATGTGGAAGAATATCGGTCACGACCTCTGTCATCGCATACATCTCCTCCGCCGGTTCCCCCACAGAAAGTCCTCCTATGGCATTACCTTCCCGCTCAAAAGAGGCTATAGTCTCTGCAGATTGCATACGTAAATCTTTGTAGACCGATCCTTGTACAATAGGAAATAACGACTGGTCGTAACCATATAATGGCTCAGTCGTATCAAAACGATCACAACATCTCTTCAGCCATCGATGTGTCATATCTACCGATCGCCGGGCGTATTGATAGTCACAAGGATAGGGTGTGCATTCGTCAAATGCCATAATGATATCGGCACCGATAATACGCTGCGTATCCATCACATTCTCTGGTGTAAATAAATGTTTCGAGCCATCAACATGCGATCGAAACGTCACACCTTCCTCCTTAATTTTGCGAACTTCAGTCAATGAATAAACCTGATAACCACCCGAATCAGTCAATATGGGCCTATGCCATCCATTAAATTTATGTAACCCGCCCGCTTTGTTCAACACGTCCAATCCTGGCCGCAGGTATAGGTGATAAGTATTTCCCAAAATAATCTGCGCCTGAATATTTTGTATGAGCTCGTGCTGATGCACCGCCTTGACGGTACCTGCGGTACCCACCGGCATGAAAATTGGTGTTTCTATCTCGCCATGGGCAGTCTCCATTACTCCTGCACGTGCCTTTGAAAATGTATCTTGAGCTTGAAGCGTAAATCTCATATTTTATAAATCAGCAGCAAAAATACTACAAAAATCTGAGCTCCCGTTATTTGAACTGTTTAATTAGTAATTCTTAACTATTTCCTGATGAATATGGAAAGAACACCTTATCTTTGAATCATTATATGAGTCTTCATCTAAGCACCCAAATCGATCTGCCCTTAATAGTATATACCATATTGGGCATACTGACTTTTGTTCAGCTCTACTATATTCTTTTTGTCTACGGCAAGTTGGCTTTCTACAAAGTCAGGTCCTATCAGCACAACACCGTCTTCTCTCCTGTCTCAGTCATTATCTGTGCGCACAACGAGCAGGATAATCTGATCAAGTTCTTGCCCACTATTCTACAGCAGGAATATCCGGACTTTGAGGTTGTTGTAGTAAATGACTGCTCAACAGATGATTCAAAATGGATTCTCCAGGACATGACAAGAGCATATAAGCATCTGAAAATTGTCGACATTAAAGAACATATCCAACTGAAACACAGTAAAAAATTTGCCCTCACTCTCGGTATTAAAGCTGCCTCTTATGAAAAGCTGATATTAACAGATGCAGATTGCCAACCACAAAGTAATACTTGGCTAAAGGAAATGAGTGGTGCCTTTGAAAACGGAAAAGAACTCATATTAGGTTATTCACCGTATTTTAAAACCACAAGCTTTCTTAACAAATTCATTCGCTTTGAGACTACCCATACTGCGATGAGTTATCTTTCCTATGCGCTCAAAAGAAATACCTATATGGGTGTGGGCAGAAACTTAGCCTACAATAAAACACTATTTTTTCAAGGAAAAGGTTTTAATGCACATATGCATATTAAATCGGGCGATGACGACCTGTTCGTCAACACCAATGCTACAGCGTCCAATGTCAATATAGCAATACATCCGGATGCGCACGTGTATTCCATAGCAAAAGACTCGTGGAAGTCTTATTACAAACAGAAAGCTCGACATGTCAGCGCTTCGACACTGTATAAGACCAAGCATAAAAGGATGCTCGGCACCCAGCTTGTCTCTTCTGCATTATTTTACCTGATGCTTATATTGTGTATATTTTTATATCCTTCTCTCTGGTATTTAGCATTAAGTGCTTATCTGTTACGATTGATCGGGCAACTCGCCGTATTCAATGCTATTTATAAAAAACTTGCAGTAAAGGATCTGTTAATATGGTTACCTCTACTAGACATTTTTTATTATTTTTATATTTGCACCAATGGACTATTCAATCGCCATAAAAAACAACCTTCTTGGAAGTAAGTCCAAATAGCTCATGATAAATCCAACAGTCGAAATCATATATAGATATTTCCCAAATTTAGCGGAACAACAAAAAGAACAATTCGCTAAACTGGCAGATATTTATCCTTTCTGGAATAACCAAATTAATATCGTATCTCGCAAAGATATAGAGAGCTTATACCTAAAACATGTATTACATTCTCTCGGGATTGCCAAATTTGTGACAGCTCTGGCGCCTGGAACTCGGATATTGGACGTCGGAACTGGCGGCGGTTTCCCTGGCATTCCTTTGGCCATTATGTTCCCTCACGTACAGTTTCATTTGATAGATTCCATTGGAAAGAAAATCAAGGTCGTCAAAGAAGTGGGCAGTGCCCTAGAACTTAAAAATGTACAAGCTGACCATATTCGTGCCGAACAACTCCATGAAAAATATGACTTTGTGGTATCCAGAGCTGTGACAAGATTAAGTGAATTCCTTCCGTGGATTAAAAACAAAATTGAACAAAAAGATAGAAATGGGATTCCAAACGGGGTACTTTATTTAAAAGGAGGAGATCTCAATCAAGAAATTACTGACGCCAAAGTAAAAGCGGAACTCCATCCACTATCTGCCTATTTTCAGGAAGAGTTCTTTGACACAAAATACGTAGTATATATACCTGTGTAGGCTATTCAACCTCGTTAGATACTATACCCATATTTTGTTGGCTTCTCAATAATCTCTTTCATAGAGACCAACTTATAGACATACGAACTTGTTTCGCCATTTAAAGCCAGTCTATAATAATTGCTTTCATTTTGTCGTCGCATCGTAGATTTGAGTTTTCCTTCTCCCAAATTATAAGCCGCCGCGACTAAAGTCCAATCACCAAATGTTGCATACAAACGGTTTAAATACCGAGCTGCAGCATGAGTAGATTTGATCAAGTCTTTACGTTCATCGACAGCTTCGTTCACCTTCAGTCCAAATAAGCGAGCAGTAGCAGGCATAAATTGCCAATAACCACCTGCACCTCGATGAGAACGTATACGTGGATCAAGTCCACTCTCAATTAGAGGGATATATTTAAAATCTTCCGGAATATCATAAGATTTCAGAATTTCTGCTATTGTTGGCAGGTGCTTCTCAGCTTGTTTATGCAAGCGGTAGGACTGATTTCTTTTAAAAGAGAATTTAGCAAGATATTTATTTAGCTTTCTCTTGACTTGTTGATTCTCGATGGGCAAATTTTCATCAGCAAATGTAATTGCCGCATAATTACCTTCTTCAGATGCGATTGAGTTCTTCTTCTCTTCTACTTTCTTTTCAGCAAACTCAATTAACTTCTTTTTGTAGGGATCCTCAATCGGATCTACGTGTGGTGTAGAGTATAATCTTGACAAAACTAACAACGACAAGACGATCCCCGTACATAAGATTTTCTTTTTTATCATTCACTCCCTTAATGCTATTTTATCCACGACACATCGATCAAAAATAGCTTGGTTCATTTATGAGCTGTCAAAGGTAAGCACTATTTATTTAAATTACAAATACTTACAAATCCACCCAGGTTCTTCGTTCGTCAAAATAGCCCCTCAATACCCTTTAAACACGAAAACAACGGTATGAAAAAAAATTCCCTTTTCCGAAAGATTTCCGTACCTTTGTACCTCATTTTGATATAAAATCATGCCATTCAAAAATCAACGGAACAGTCGTGAGGACAACTCCAGAAAACAACGAAGCACCTCTACTCGCTTCAAATCTCAAGGTAATTCAAATAGAAGAAATACATCTTTAAAAGATGGCGAAACCTTCGGAAAAGAAGAAGATAAGACCTATACAAAGTCGTCAAAATTTAATAAATCTTCAAAGAAATTTACAGATCGTCCCAATAAATTTGGTACCAGCAAAGGTAAATTTTCTAATAATAGATTCGAAAAGACAGAAAACGGTGAGAAAAATTTCAAGAATACAGCAAGAAAGAAATTCAGCACTTCTAAAAAAGCTGTAACAACTGAAATTGATGATGATGGATTGATTCGTTTGAATCGATATATTTCTAATTCAGGTATATGCTCCAGACGTAAAGCAGACGAGCTCATCGCTGCCGGAGTAATCTCTGTCAATGGTGAAGTAGTCACCGCATTGGGAACAAAAGTAGACCCGGCAAAAGATGAGATACGTTACAATAATGAGCGTTTGAAACGCGAAAAGATGGTATATGTGTTGCTCAACAAACCAAAGGATTATATTACAACGACAGATGATCCACAGGAAAGGCATACTGTCATGCATTTAGTGGCTAAGGCAACAAAAGAAAGAATATACCCTGTCGGACGTCTGGATCGCAATACTACCGGTTTATTATTATTGACCAATGATGGTAACCTTGCAGAAAAATTATCCCATCCAAGAAATAATATCACAAAACTATACCGGGTAGAATTAAACAAAAACCTGAAACAAGGAGACTTCAATAAAATTGAGTTCGGTTTGGAGTTAGAAGATGGTTTTATTAAGCCTGACGATATCAGCTATGTCCAAGGGGCCTCAAAAAGTGAGATTGGTATTCAAATACATAGTGGCAAAAATCGTATTGTAAGACGTATATTTGAGTCGCTAGGTTATGAGATCGTGAAACTTGATCGCGTCGTGTACGCTAATCTGACAAAGAAAGATCTTCCTCGTGGAAGGTGGAGATATCTTGAAGAGAAGGAATTGATCCAGTTGAAACATTTTATAAAGTAAAGGCAATCGAACATTTAAAAACATTTGCTAATGACAGATCCTAAATCATTAACATCCGTAGCTGAATTTCATAAAACATTTCAGCATCCTATATTAGATAATCCACAAATACCTTCTGAGGCACGATGTAAGCTTCGTGTTGCTTTAATATCCGAAGAATTAGAAGAACTAAAGGAAGCTATCCAGGCGCAGGATATTGTGGAAATAGCGGATGCATTATGTGATATTCAATATGTTTTATCGGGGGCCATATTAGAGTTCGGGTTGAAAGATAAATTCAATGCTCTTTTTGAAGAGGTTCAACGTTCTAATATGAGTAAAGCGTGTAAAGATGAAGAAGAAGCTATTGCTACGCAAGAACACTACCTAGCCAAAGGAGTACAATCTTATTATAAGAAAGTTGACGGCAAGTTTTTGGTGTTTCGCGAGGGAGACAACAAAACATTAAAGTCTGTAAATTACTCCCCGGCAGATCTGAAATCTATTCTGGAGCAATAATATCAAGCTATTTGAATCCGTAAATTAGTATATAGTAAACAAAAAAGCGACCATTCCAGTCGCCTTTTTTGTTTTTTGTATATTCTGTTTTAATATTCTGTTAATCCAGCAACCCTACAACAAACTTATAATCTGCTTTAATAGTCGCATTCATTTCCTCTGTAGGACGTCTTGCATTTACATAGATGGTGTAAGTGATACTGCCGTCACCATCAACTAATAACTGCTTCACATCTCCAGAACCAGTAATAGGAACGTCTAGCTCATACACATCTTCATCAGGTATATCTTCCACCTTTGCAATTTCCTTCTCAGCACCGCCAGCAGCTACGGTTACTCGAAGTGATTCTATATTTCCGAAATTACTTTCTCCGTCACCGTCAGGAAGGAGGATTTTAAGCGAAGAAACCTTAATCTCACGAATATCTCCAATGCCAAATTCAGATGCTTCGTCGTCGCTGTTTAACCAATCCTGTAAATCAAGATCATATGTTTCCTCAAACAGTATGAATTCTCCACCCTCTGCTTGCTCTACTGTTATAGCGGGTATTGTAATATCGCCACGCTCATCATTGTAAGTAAAGTTAACTTTCGCTAATTCTTTTAATTCCTCACAAGAAGAAAATGCAAACATCGATAGCGTCATCGCTACAACGCCAAGCTTTTTAAATACTTTTTTCATAACAAATTAATTATTAGTTTTATGAGCAAAAGTACAAAAAAAACTAATACACTAGTACGATTTATATAAACTTCCTTGTTGTACCCCTCTTTCTTCCAGTCCTTTATCAATATACGTCTGGATACGGGATTTTGGATAGCCCCAATTGGGTGCAATCAGCAGCTCCTTGTCAGCAATCCCAAATATCCGTTGGATAACAATATCTTCCCGCAGAAGTGGAATAAACCGGGCTAAAAAGTCAGTATATTCTTCTATACTAAATAACTTAAAAGGTTCTTTCTTATATTTTGCACCCATAATGGAACCTTCAACGATATGAAGGTGATGAAGCTTTACAAAACGAATTTGAGGATGTTTGTTAATTTCGTCTGCATAACGAAGCATCATTTCCTCTGTTTCCCATGGGAATCCAAAAATGGTATGCACGCAGAGCTCCAAAGAAGTACCAGTGAGCATCTGCATAGCATCCAAAAATTCATCATGAGAACAGCCTCTATTTATTCGTTCCAACGTATCATTATAGATAGATTCCATTCCCATTTCTAGATCTACATCCAAATGATCTGTATATGATTCCAAAAGTGCAATTTTTTCAAAATCCAGGCAATCAGGGCGCGTCCCAACTGAAAGTCCCAGCGTATTTTCGGGATCGATACTCAAAGCCTCATCATAAAGGCTTTTTAATAAATGAGCAGGAGCATAGGTATTCGTATTAGGTTGAAAATAGATGATAAATTTTTCTGCTCCGTAGGAGTGACGAGCTCTAGCTATCCCATTTTCCACCTGTTCACGGATTGAAGGAATCTTTCGTGCGGTATCAGGCGTAAATGAATCGACGTTACAATAGGTACAACCACCATATCCTTTACTTCCGTCCCGATTAGGGCAAGTGAAATTGCCGTCCACAATCACCTTAAATACCCTTTGTCCGTTGTATTTCTCTTTTAAGTAAGCACCATAATGGTTATATGGTTTTACGCCGTTGTCTAATAATGTACCCATTTCCTTACAAAGATACACAATTGGGAGTCCCGATCTACCGAGATTTGTTGTTACAAAGAAATTATTTTTTCTGGAATACTCTTACATAATCAATAGCATAAGTCGCAGGCAGTGCCGATTCATCGATCCCTTTCGCCCCTCCCCAATCTCCGCCCCAGGCGAGGTTCAGCTTTAGATAAAAAGGTGTATTAAAAGGCCAGGTGTCTTTATTTCCAGTCTTATCATTTTGAAAAGTAAAATAGACTTCACCGTCTACATACCCTTTAATGAAGTCTTCCGCCCATTCAACTGCATATATATGGAATTCGTCCTGTGCAGTCTGAACAAGCATTTTAGCCGTTTTTTGCGTTCCTATAGAATGATAATAAGCTTTGCTGTGGATAGAAGAATGAATTTGATTAGGATCATAGCCGACATGTTCCATAATGTCGATTTCACCATCTTCTGGCCAAGAGGTATAGTTTTTCGGCATCATCCAGAAAGCCGGCCAGGTTCCTTTCCCTTTGGGAACTTTTAAACGTGCTTCAAAATAACCATACGTCCAGCTTTTATTGGTATTCATACGGATAGAGTAAACTGTTCCGTGAATCTCCTTTGCGGTAATATGGAGAATACCATTTTTTATAGTTGCCAATTGATCACCATCCTTGTCACCGCTGACATAGGTTTGCAATTCATTGTTTCCCCATCCGTTCCCACCAGTTTCATAATACCATTCGGAGCTAGGTTTACTACCATTGTTAAATTCATCGTTCCAAACTAAAGTGTAGCCTTCCGGCGCATCCCCCACTACTGCCACGTTATTACTCATACTACAGCATAATGTACCGAAGGTTATAACGGATAAAATAAATAGTTTCACTTCTCGCATAGTTTAGACAATATCTTTGGTAGTTTCGCGATTATGCAATTTATATCTCTACCAAGTTAGTAATAAACTGCAAGTTATCGAAAAATAAAACGAATCCTGAAGCCAGATAAGGAATCAGGAACTAGAGTAATAAGCGGATCTGGGAAATATTATGATAGACTTTTATG
>JBEBVG010000135.1:0-8026 GCA_040392845.1 Sphingobacterium sp.
ATCCCCTCTGTCACGATCCCCTCTGCCGCTCTCACGAGCATCGATGTTCAGATCAGGAGCATTTTTGTAATAATCTAAGAAACGGTTGAATTCCAATGAAGCAAAACGTTTGATGATGTCTTCCTTAGATAGATCCTGCAACGATTCAACGATAGCTGGTATATATTGATCGATTTGTTCGTCATTTACCGTCACATGGTTGATTTTGTCTACGATGGCAAACAGTTGTTTCTCGCAAACCTCTGTTCCTTGGGGAACTAGTTTTTTCTCGAAAGATTTACCAATTATTTTCTCAATACGTCTGATTTTTCCTACTTCTTTAACATTAATCAAGGAAATAGAAACACCTGTCTTACCTGCACGAGCCGTACGGCCAGAGCGGTGCGTATAGTTTTCCACTTCATCAGGCAACGAGTAGTTGATGACATGTGTCACATCATTCACGTCGATACCGCGCGCCGCTACATCTGTTGCAACTAATAATTGCAGATTGCGTTCACGATAGCGTTTCATGACTTTGTCGCGCTGCTGTTGTGACAAATCTCCATGCAATGAATCGGCATTATAACCGTCTTTGATCAGCGCCTCAGCAATCTCTTGTGTTTCGATCTTCGTACGACAGAAAACAATACCAAATATTTCTGGATTAGAGTCAACAATACGCTTGAATGCAGCATATTTATCTTTGGCTTTGATTAAATAATATTGATGCTCGATGTTGGCATTGCCGGTGTTCTTGGTTCCAACAGTCAACTCGACAGGATCTGTCATATAGTTCTGCGCTATACGACGGACCTCTTTCGGCATGGTGGCCGAGAACAACCACGTTTTTTTGTCTTCAGGTGTTTCGGAAAGGATATTGTTGATATCCTCCTGAAATCCCATGTTCAACATTTCATCAGCCTCGTCCAGGACGACATAGCTGACATGAGAGAAGTCAATAGCATTACGATTGATGATGTCCAACATCCGGCCCGGTGTAGCTACTACGATCTGCACACCACGTCGGATCTGACGTAGCTGATCGGAGATGTTTGCTCCACCATACACCGCTACCACACGAGCATCATCGAGATACTTGGCATACTTTTCCAAATCCTTGGAGATCTGTAAACACAGCTCACGCGTAGGACAAAGGATTAATGCTTGCGGATGTTTTTGTGAAAAATCAATCTGTTCTAACAATGGGAGACCAAATGCCGCTGTCTTCCCTGTACCGGTTTGGGCTAATCCGACAAAATCGTCGTTACCAGTCAATAACACAGGAATGGCTTTTTCCTGAATAGGAGAAGGTTTTTCGAAACCTAACTCAGTGATGGCATTAACAATCTCATGACGGATCCCCAGTTCTAAAAATGGGTTCATGAAATAAATTATACAATAGGCACTATTGCCTAAGGCGGTGCAAAGATATGTATAATAATTCATAAATCCTAATGCGTCAGGGATTTTACTGTTGGCCTCAATTTTTTGTATACAAAAAAATAGGATCAATTTTTAATAATCCTCTATTTTTTTATTAGGTTTGAGTTGAGAAGAACTTTAAATCTAAATTATGTGGTATAAAAAATCTGTTGCGAAACTTATTGCTGAAGCTGAACAAAGTGGTGAAGGTACACTCAAGAGAAGTTTATCCAGCTTAGGCTTAGTCGCCTTGGGAGTAGGTGCTATTATTGGTGCTGGATTATTTTCTTTAACCGGCATAGCAGCTGCTGAGAATGCAGGACCAGCTGTTATGTTATCCTTTGTTATCGCTGCGATAGGCTGTGCTTTTGCCGGATTATGTTACGCAGAGTTTGCATCTATGATACCGGTAGCGGGAAGTGCCTACACGTATTCATACGCTACTATGGGTGAATTTATGGCATGGATTATAGGTTGGGATTTAGTGTTAGAGTATGCTTTAGCAGGTGCCACTGTGGCAGCGAGTTGGTCTCAGTATTTTAACCAATTGTTACTGGTCTTCGGCTGGCAGATACCTCCCGAGTTACTGAAGGGACCTTGGGAGGGCGGTATGGTCAATCTACCTGCTATCATTATTGTTTGTCTGCTTTCGTTGCTTTTGATGCGTGGGACTCAGGAGTCCTCATTTGTGAATAATATTTTGGTGATTTTAAAGGTAAGCGTAGTATTGTTGTTCATCGCGTTGGGTTGGCAATTCATAGATACCGCAAACCATACACCTTTTATCCCCGTTAACGAAGGTGAAGAGCTCCTGAAGCATGGTAAGATTGGGATGTTCGACTTCTTTAAAGAAGGGTATTTCGGGCAGTTCGGTATAAGCGGTGTTTTGCGTGCTGCAGGTGTATTATTTTTTGCATTTATTGGTTTTGATGCAGTGAGCACAGCAGCACAGGAAGCTAAGAATCCAAAAAAAGGAATGCCTATCGGTATTATAGGATCACTTATCCTGTGTACGATTTTATACGTATTGTTTTCGTATGTAATGACTGGGTTAGCGCCCTATACCGTGTTCGAAGGTGATGCCAGCCCGGTAGCAACAGCGTTTGCGAAGACAGGTTATCATTTCTTGAATACAGCCATGACGGTCACCATTATAGCAGGATACACATCTGTTATTCTGGTCATGTTATTGGGACAAAGCAGAGTGTTCTATACGATGAGTAAAGATGGGTTACTGCCTAAAATTTTCTCCGATTTATCGAAACGGCAGACACCCTGGAAAACAAACCTTATATTCATGATTTTTGTCAGCATATTCGCAGGTTTTGTGCCTATTTCGGATTTGGGACACATGGTAAGTATAGGTACATTGTTTGCTTTCACACTCGTTTGTATTGGAGTAATTGTCCTGCGCAAAAAGAATCCTACGGTAGAAAGACCTTTCAGAACACCTTTCGTCCCTTTAATACCGATATTGGGTATTATAGTATGCGTCTTGATGATGGCTTCTTTGCCTATAGAGAGCTGGGAACGTTTAGGTATATGGATGCTTATCGGTATTGTCATATATTTTGCATATAGCAAAAAGCATAGCTTATTAAGAAAAGAAATCGAAGGAGAGGTGTAAGGCAAAGTTAACATCAAATTTGTCCTTTACTTTAACAAGCCCTCCGATTTTATGGGGTGGCTTCAAGTCGAAGTCTGAAAAAGTAAATGTGCGTCCTCCTTCCAGCAATAGTCCTTCCTTAGTCTTCGTCAGCACGTAGCGTAGACTAAAGTTTTTGCGCTTACCGGCCAATTCAATCTGAACGGTACCACAAACGATATCACTGTTGGTGTTCAATAGAGGCATCCTTTCCAGATTGATAAAGTTAATGGTCAATGTGGGATATTCTTCTGCCTTCAATGTCTTTCTTAAATCTCGGTTCAGCATCTTGTTTTTGCAATCCAGCTGGTTGATAGCAATAGCTATAGACCCCTTGAGATTGACATTACCTTTCCCGGCTACGCCTTCTATGGGTCTAGACTTGAATGCGCCTGTTGACGAACAACCGAAAGTGTTGACATTGGAACACCCATAGATCATGATGGAACTGTGGGGAAGGATATTCCATACAAAGGAGCTTTTGCTTTGCGCAAACCCTTGTTGAGAGAAGCTTGAAAGCAGCAAAACCAAGTAAAGCAATCGTTGTATAGTACCACTGAAAATCATATCTGTTGATTTTAAAATGCATCATTGCGGGAGAGCATGCTCCCGCAATGATGCCTGCATTTGATTTTTAGAACGATATGGCAGCTTGTAGTGCAATGCCATTAAATTTACCGTTGTGACGGTAGTCTGTATTCGGGAAATCAGAATATTTTTGATTCACATACTCCCCTTTCATTACGATATTCTTGGTCAGGAACCATCCTGCACCTACTGCAAAGCGATCTATTTGAACATCTTCCACTGCAGTTCCTAATAGCACTTCCGAGTTAACGATGTTGTATTTCAGACCCAGGAACAAATTTTCGTTGTTTCCGAAGCGGTATATACCTTCAGCAGCATACTGGCTGGTCGCCCTGTCCTTTTCATCCGCAACAGCCTTAGAACGCCCGTTTGCAAACTCCGCTGTACCGAAGAATTCAAAGCCTTGTGCTTTAGCAAATGCGTTGAACATGACGGCGGTCAATTTTGCATTGTAGTTGTTTGCATCGAAGCGCCCGGACTTATACATCGCTGTAGCGGCTTTTGCGACACCGGCTGCAGTATAATATTGCTCCATTACGTATGTATAGTTAGAGCCGGTACGGTCTCCTGCGTACAATGTTAATCCTGATCCGTTAGTTCCGGCGTTGTGATATACAGATCCTGTGAAACGTAATCTCAAATCTTCGTTCAACTGTTTGTCCCAGCCTCCTTTGAAGTAGACCGATGGGTTTCTCTTGTCAAATTCATCCTGGTAACCTGTAGGATCGGCTTCTTCCGTGTGGCCTTTGATCATACCATTACTCAGCCCGACCATCCCGATCCAGCCATTTTTCTGTGCATATACCTCTGCTGCAATCTCGGTTGCAAATGCGTCCATAATATTACCCTCTATAAATGGGCTATAGGAGGTGTGTCCACCGTCAGGTCTGCGGAAGTGAGCATCACCGTAGTTGATCTCCATGTGTCCGGCTTTGATGGTTACTATTTCACTGATTTTATCCCATATTTCGCCATTGAATGGCAGCTTGTCCACTTGTAGATAACCACCTTTGACCCAGAACTCATTGTGGTGCTTCGAGGCCATATAGTTGGCCAAATGTAGACGGATACCTTCAGCCAGCTGTGCATCAATGTACAGATTGGCTTGTGGTAGACTAAAGCCTGGAGCTAATTTTGCTAAGGCATTCACTTCTTTGGCATCAAAATCATTGTTCAATGCGCCGGTGTTTTCGTTTTTAAGTGACTGAAATTGCAGTGAAAAACCTGCGCCGAGACTAAACTTACGTCCGGTGTATTCTTTGTTCAGGTCTTCCTTGGTCGTTTCGAACATATGAAGTCCTCGTTTGTCATATGGTCTGAAAAAATCGGGTTCTCCATAAGAGACGATACCACCTTTGTCTTTTTCAGACTCTTCCTGTGCTAATGATAGGGCTGGTATCATTGTAGCCACTAGGACGGAGATAACCATCCAGCTTTTAAATTTTCTGTTCATGATCGTAGTTTTAGATTGTATGTTTGTTGTTAAATTCATCTTCATTTTTATTGAGGAATCAGCTTTGTACTATAATCAATAGTGATTGCATCCCCGGTTTTGATCGTACCCATCATCACTGTCGGTGGAGTAACCTTATATGCAGTCATATTAAATTTAGTTGCTCCCTGTACCGAGATACTCTGGTCTCCCGGATTGTATACACCTGTCGCCTGGATAGTGGTTACCTTAGTTGTGCCCGCGATCGTTAAATTTCCAGTTGCCGACACCTTAAAGTTGCCTCCGGAGCCGGCAGTTACCTGTCCCGAGGTCATGGTAAAAGTGATTTGTTTATGTGTGCCCGTATTTAGTGCTTTGTAAGCATTTTTGTCCAGTCCACTTTTACTACTCTTAAGCGATTCGGCCAGTACAGTAAATGAAAGAGCGCTAATCGTTGTTACCTGGTTATTTGAAACTGCAAAGGTAGCTTTAACAACTCCTTTTGGGGATGTCATATCCCAATCATGCAAGGTGGACGTTCCTTTGATTGTCACTTTAGCCATACTGGATTGATACGCCTGAGCGTTCACATGTTGAAATGCCAATACGATAAATCCGATCATCGCTATAGCTGTCATTTTTCTAATCATTGTTTCCATAATCATTGTGTTCTAAATAACCAATTTTATATAACTAAAGGTAGGAGGAAGCAGGTCGTCTACACGTAGCGCCAGATAGGATATTTAGTGATCTTCATTAGCTTTTTACCCCTTTAAGCATAGCCCTTTTTGGGGCATTAAAGTGGCTTTTTATGAGGAATAAAACTTTACGTGGGATATTTTATGATTTGGGTCACGATTTGGACACAGGAAGATGCGGATTACGACGAAAATAAGGTTGTCAAAAGTACACTATCTTGCTTCTTTTACAGAAAAAAGCAAAAAAAAGAAGCCGCTTTTGCGGCTTCCCTATTAATAGATGATTTGAGATCTTAATATAAAGTAAACTCGACGCGTCGGTTTTGCTGGCGGCCTGCTGCCATTGCATTGCTGGCAATCGGTTGATCCGGCCCGTAGCCTGTAGCCTCTATCCGTGACGCATTCGCACCTTTAGATACTAAATACGCCTTAACCGCCTCTGCTCGTTCTTTGGACAACCGTAAATTCAGATCACGTGAACCGGTGTTGTCGGTATGGCCGGCAAGTTTTAAGCTAAAATTTTTCTCGATAAGTAGCGTAGCAACACGATTTAAAGATGAGAAAGAATTTTCCCGGATGGTTGCTTTGCCTAAGTCAAATTCAAGATTTTTTATAGCTTCATCGACGACCTTTTTATCTTCTTCCGTAACGACGATCTTTTCGATAACTTTCGTTTCGTTTTTCATTTCCGGAAGTGGACACCCTGCACCATCGACCTGTACACCAGCAGCCGTGTTAGGACACTTATCGTATTTATTCGCCACACCATCGCCATCGTCATCTTTCAGCTCAAGTGCCAACGCATCCATTTGATCTTTTAATGTCCGGTTAGCAGCTACAAGTGCATCACGTTCTGATTTTAGTTCATCGTATTTGGTTGTGTAGTCATTTATTAATGTGGCTACAGGATTACTGTTGGCCAGATAAGGCTTACTTCCATTCCCTAATGCAATTTCCAATCCGGCATGTGCATAAGAGAACAAATCATTTTTATATTGTCCTCCTGCTACGCCATCAAACTGTTGATTCGCCCAATTCAGCTGATAACCTAAGTCAAGGTTGATGCCTTTGGCTACAGCAAACTTTAAACCGGCATCAGCGGGGACATACAGTTTTGTTGATGCGCTATGTGTTGTCTCATTGCCACCAGCATCTGTTGTCGTTGTTTCGAAATTAAGCCCACCTAAGCCTATAGCGAAGTAAGGTTTGATGAAGCTGTTAAAAAACCGCCAGTTCGTGTTGGCCAATGTCCATTCCCCCGATAATGCGGCCGACCACGGAATATTGGTTTCGTAAGCAGATGCTGTAGTTTCGTTTGTACCTCCGACTTTTCCACCCAGGTACTGTGCCTTCAAACCAAAGGAAGGCGATAGTTGCTTTTTGATATACGCGCTATAACCGAGATTGTGGTCTAGTTTATCGAATCCTGCACGGTTGAAACCTAAGATGTTCGATTGGTTTAAGACTCCGGCATTAACCCCTATAGACCATGTGCGATATTCTGCTGTCGAACCTAGGGGGGTCGTTCCTTCGATCGTTGTCGTATTCTGAGCGAATACCGAGATTGCAAAAAGTCCGGCCCCGAAGAGCATACTGATTTTGAGTAAATGTTTATTTTCCATATAATTTTGTTTATTACCTAAATAACCAAAAGAGTGCCATTTTGTTTAAGAATCAAACATTTTCTTGAGGTGTAGATTAGGAAAAAAATCATTGTAGATGATATGCTACAGGCAATTCCGTATGTGTTCGCATTTGCTGTTGTTAAGTCCGGACTTATTAAGCCAACAGTTCTTTGATGACTTCTTCCGAGCTACCCTGCAAAACTTCTTCTATTATGTAGGGTAATCTTCCACGTGGGCTTATCGGGTATACTCCGTTGCTGAGCCCGGAGGAACACGGCCTTATCGATCAGCTTATAGCCCGTGTCTACCCGGGTATGGGCTTACAGCAGACCGCTGCGGGCTTCCGTGAGCCGGAACCTCCCGAACACGTCACGACCCAATGGGTCATCGATTACCTGGATATCTCCAGAAGTACCTTTTATACACATGTCTATAAGCATCTGCTCACGCCGTCAAGAAAATCGGCAACAGACCCTATTATCTGAAATCGGAGGTCGCAGCTTTAATGGTCCGGCACGAAAAAGGGTCGTGGACCTACTCGAAATTGCGTAAACTGAAGGAGAAGGAAAAAAAGGAAGCCAAAAAACAGAAGAAGAAAGCCACGAAAAAGTGACCCCTCTTTGGTGATGAGGGA
>JBEBVG010000136.1:0-7863 GCA_040392845.1 Sphingobacterium sp.
AATCTGGCTTCGGGATATTTTGCTTTGAAAGGTGAGTTTGAAGATGAACAATATCCCGATTTCCAACGGGAGTTTCCCTACGGCAGACTTTCTGTAGGATATAATATTCAATTTTAAAAGGCAAATAAAAAAGGTTAACATTTGCTGCTAACCTTTTTCCCTTATTCGCTGTAATAAATTTTATTTGCTATCTAATTTTTCAAACTTGTCGTAATCGATTTTTTTAGATTTTATTTTGACAGCAGATTTCAGATGATCAAATACCTTCAAGGCTTTTACTTCTTCAAATAATCGATTAGCCTGCTCTTTATCAGAAAGTAATTGCATGGCAAATTGGCTCAATTGTTCATCAGTTGGCTCCTCGCCACTATTGTACATTTTGATTTGTGCATATATGCGCTCTTTTGCGAGATCTATGACCTCATCATACTTTACTTCCAGATTATTTGCCGTAATAATGCGGTTTTCAATAATTGTCCATTTTAAATTGCTTACAAAATCTGCAAACCCTTCTTCGATTTCTTCTTCAGAGAGGTTAGGGTTTGTTGCCTTTAACCACCTTTTCAGGAAATCTTCCGGAAATTTAACATCGACCTTATCCATTCCAAAAGTATACATGTCATTCCGTAACTTCTGAACCGCATTCTGTTTGAAAAGACTTTCTACCTCTTCTTTGACTTTTTCATTGAATTGCTCTTCAGTCGTTACATCGCCCGCAGGGAATATTTTGTCGAAAAATTCCTGGTTCAGATCAGACTCCTCCAGGCGATTGATGTTCTTGACCGATACCTCAAATTTAGTAACATCTAAATTCTCAGCTTCGTCCTCCGTTATGCCTAGAATACGGGCTATATCAGCGGTTTTGAAAGCTTTCTTGATATCTATTTTAACAGTATCGTCTTTTTTAAGGCCTGTCAATGATTTCTTTATTTTTGCATCTTCAACAAGATCAGTACGTAAAGAGGTAGTCTGTTCGATACCTTCTTCTTTGTCTTGCTTCAATGTCGCATATAATACATCGCCTTCTTCCGAAACCTCAGGGTTAGTCATTTTACCATAGCTGCGACGTAGATTTTTGATACGTTCTGCTAGCGTCGAATCATCTGCTTTGATATTGTATTCCGTAAATTCTGTCTCACCGTTGAAAGGGATATCAAATTCAGGGGCCAGGCCTATTTCGTAATTAAATTTGAAGTTATCCTTATAATCCCAAGCGTAAGAAGAGTCTTGGTCGGCGTCAGCAGGAAGAGGTTGACCCAACACTTCAAGTTTTTCGTCAGAGATATAAGCCGCAATCTTATCGTTGATAAGACGATTAATCTCGTCAAACAAAATTGCTTTACCATATGTGCGTCTGATATGACCAGCAGGAACCATTCCCGGACGGAACCCTGGTAATTTTGCTTTTTTTGCTTGCTCTTTGATGGCTTTATCGACTGCTGGGTTATAATCTTCAGGAGCTAATTCTACTGTGATATTAGCATTGACATCGTCGATTTTCTGGTGTGAAATATTCATACTTTTCTTCGCGTTATTTTCGCATTATAAATAAAAATCCTCCCGATATATTTTGGTCGGGAGGATATCAAGTGCGGAAGAAGGGACTCGAACCCCCACGCCTTGCGGCGCCAGATCCTAAGTCTGGTGCGGCTACCAATTACGCCACTTCCGCAACTAGGATTTTTTATAGTGCCACAAAGATAAGGAACCGAACCCATATATGTCAAGTTTTTTTTATAAAATAATAAGGATAGACGGCAATATTAAGGTAATGGTTTCAGCATCAGTGTGTTTTTTTTACGGTGAAGAAAAAATGAGAGAATATATTTGTAAATATTCTTTTTTCTTTTTTACTTTGAATTTCAAAGTTCTTTTATGAAACAGAATGATGTAATTAAGGAAATCGCTCAGATCCGCTCATTGATGGAGAGATCGTCTAAATTTTTATCCATCAGTGGCTTTTCGGGATTGCTTATAGGTCTATATGCTCTCATAGGAGCTTTTGTTGGATATTATGTCACCAACGATTTTGTCGTTTATAAATTGGTGGGAATAGCCGCATGTGTATTGTTTGTCTCTTTGTTTACCGGTTTGTGGATGGCGCGTCGAAAAGCAAGAAAAGCGGGGCAATCTATTTGGAATGCCGCCAGCAAATCACTTTTATTTGCTGTGGGAGTACCCTTACTGACAGGAGGGCTACTGTCCTGCATTCTGATCCTCCGGGGTGATTATGGCTTAATTGCATCTACTTTATTAATCTTTTACGGTTTGGCACTATGTGCCGGAAGCACATTTACATTTAAAGAGATCCGCTGGCTAGGGATCTTTGAGATTGTGTTGGGATTATTGGCTTTGTGTTTTCCCGGTTATGGCTTGTGGTTTTGGGCAATGGGCTTTGGGGTTCTTCATATTATATACGGCTTGATCGTACATACACGTTACGAATAAATGGACATGGACTGGTCGCTATACGACAAAATGTTTGAAAACCGTGTGCGTTTACAGATCATGGGCGTACTGCTGGCAAATGACGACTATGATTTTAATGGATTGAAGGACTTGCTGCAGGTAACGGATGGAAATCTGGCCTCCAATCTCAAGAGTTTGGAGAAAGAGGGATACATAGAAGTTTTTAAAAGTTTTGTTGACAGAAAGCCCAACACAAGATATAGTAAGACAGCTAAAGGTCAGAAAGCTTTTGAAAACCATTTACTGGCATTGGAAAACTTAATAAAACAGCAGAATAAATAATTTTTTTTACCCACTAACTTTGTAATTCAAAGTTCTTTTAAAACACAAAAAAATGGAAACACAACATCAAAATGTATCCGAATTACCTGAACAGGTTTCAGTATTGGAAAAAATCAGTAATTCTATCCTTGTCAAGCTTTTTATCATTCTTGTATTATTACTCTTCCTGCTGATTCCGTTGAACTGGGTTCAGGATTTGATCGGGGAGCGGATGATGAGGGATGAAAGCGTGAAAGCAGAAATTTCGGGCAAGTGGGGTGGGCAGCAGGTTGTCTCAGGCCCGATAATCGGAATTCCTTATGAATTTGATTATGCTTCTAATGTTTCTGACAATAAAGGGAAGATCACGAAAGAAATATCGACAGATGAGGACTATATTTTTATTGTCCCCAAATCAATGAAAGTACATGCAAAAGTGGAGCCGGAATATCTAAAGCGGGGTATCTATCAAACTGTGGTGTATAATTCTACCTTACGTCTTTCAGGAGAGTTTGATGAGTTGGATTTAAAGAAGCTAGGTATTGCTCCTGAGAAACTGAAGTGGGCAGAGGCCAAGATTTTCATAGGTATGAGTGATACCAAAGGGCTGAAGGCAAATCCTACTCTCCAAATTGGGGCACAGAAAGTTTCTTTTGAGACGAATACGACGAATATAAAATTGTTCGAACGGACAATGTCCGCACCATTGGACCTATCTTCCCGCTCGACGATAAATAGATTTGACATACATTATGACTTGCGTGGTTCGAAATCGTTAAATGTATTTCCCCTGGCTGATCAAAACCAAATTTTGGTAGAAGGAGAATGGGCCAATCCAAGTTTCAATGGATCGTACCTGCCAGAAAATAGAGCGATAGGGCCGGATGAATTCAAGGCGGAGTGGAATATCCCCAGTTTCGACCGTAAATTTCCACATCAATGGGCTAACTATAACGGAGTCCTGTATCAGATATCCAACAACTATCAAATCGAGGAAATCCCAGTGCCGAGTGTAAAAAATGAGCAAGCGAGTGCATCTGAAAACGATATGGTTCAGATCAATTTTCTGGAAGCTGTCAATAATTATCAAAAGACTACCCGGGTTGCTAAATATGGCTTATTGGTGATTCTGCTGACTTTCTCTTCGTTATTGTTTACGGAGATTATCAAAAAGCAGCGCATCCATATCATTCAGTATGTATTGATAGGTTGTGCTATGGTATTGTTTTATTCCTTGCTTTTAGCTTTCGGTGAGCATGTCGTGTTCAATATCAGTTATCTGATTTCGTTTGTGGCGACAACGACTTTGATTTCTGCTTTTATCTATTGGATCACCAAAGAAAAGAAAATATGCCTGCTTTTTAGTGGGATTCTGACACTTTTCTATGGTTTTATATTTGTGCTTATGCAACTTCAGGATTTTTCATTGCTGGTTGGTACGATCGGAATATTTGTTATCCTGGCAGTTATGATGCGCTTGTCTACCAAAGTCAATTGGAATCAGTTCGATAGGAGGTGATGAATTATTTCAAATTGTCGATCTCCTGCTGTTCACGAAGCTGATCCACATTGTTTTTGTCTCCGAAATCTTGTGTTTTTTGTTGGAATGTATCCCGGATTTCGTTGATGACATCCATACTTTCCGCTGTTTGTTGATAGATATCCGGAAGTTTGCTCTCAATAGTTTTATCCCCCAACTCGATATTGTCTACTTCGATTTTTCCTATCTTTTCCAAAACAGCTTGTTGACTGTTACGTACATCTTCCAGCTCCCGGGAAATCTTCGCCATTAAATCGAATTTTTTTAATTTATCCATAGCTTTAATCGTATTGATGTATGAATAAGAACAATTGAATTGTAAAATTGTTTGTTCCTGTCACGCCCTGATTTCTCGTCGCATAAAGATGAAGTAGGAGCATGCAAAACATATCACGGTGCTGGCTACCAACGCGGTAACTTGTGTCCATACGACCTTTACACTTTCCCATACTGGTAAAGCCGTAGGAATGGCGCCTTGCACTTGCTCCATAGACAAAGGGCTTAAACTTCTTACGTTAGGCATAAGCAAAACTAGCGTTCCATCTTCGTATAGCTGATTTGGAGCCAGACGCATGATGGATAAGATAAAATTTTGAAAGACCTGTATCTCCTGATTTGAAGCATACATGCCGGGAGCCATACTTTTTGCTACGATGCCAATAATCATGGGATAAAAAACCATAAAAAATAGCCATATGGCAATACTCACCAATGCTGATGTCGCCGGATGTTTCCATATCACAGAGAATAATAGTGAAAGGTTAAGCCAAAAACCTACATAAGCAATAGTTACCAGCAGAAAGAGCATCAGGCGTAAACACTCGTGCAAAGAAGGCGTCAATCCTGTCCAGAAGATAGCTAATCCTACTGTCAAGCAGATGAGGGTAACAAAAATGAAAAACAAAATAACTAATGCTCCGATGAATTTGGCATTTAATAAACCATCGCGTGCAATAGGTTGGGCAAGTATGCGGGTCAATGACCGATTCGTATATTCCGCATTTATGGCATCGAAGCCCAGGCATATGCCCAATAAAGGGCCTAAAAAGCTAATAAAAACATGGAATGGAGGTAAGGTCCCATCGGAATGTGTAAATATTTGCAGAAAGAAAAAAGATGCTTGTGCAGTATCCGGGGAGGGGATATTATTACGTAAAGTAGCCAAAGCACTGTAGAGCGATGCTACACTGGTAAACAATACTATTAATAAGAGAATGATAAATTTTTTGCTGCGGATGTAGTCTGAAATCTCTTTATCGATCAACACCCGTATAGACTTCATACCTTCAGCGTTAAAGAACTGTTTCATATGTTACTGTCTTTAAAATAATAAGAGTATATATCATTTAACCCATATGTCTGCTCATATAAGGAATGAATAGGCGCCCGAGCCTTAACAAATGCCTCAATTATGGGTAAGGTATCTGTGTAGTTATGTTGTATGATAAGCCGGTTGTTATTACGTTCCACTGCGATGACACCTTCCTGATCTTTCAAAATATTTTCAATTTGTTGCGCGTTAGTTGAACTTGTCTCGACGTTTACCATAGGATGCATTTGTGCAAATAGCTGGTGGGCGAGCTGTTGAATAGGACCTTGAGCGACAAGTTTACCTTTAACAAACAATCCCACCCGGTTGCAGACTTCTTCTACCTGGTGGAGATGATGCGATGCCAGAAGCACGGTAAGTTGATCTTTGCGGTTAAGCTCTTGAATAAGTTGTAGATATTCTTTTACACCTGTAGGGTCTAATCCCAGCGTAGGCTCATCCAAAATTAATATTTTAGGTTCCTTAATGAGCGTTTCCGCTAGCCCAAGCCGCTGTTTCATTCCTCTTGAATAGGTAGCCACCTTTTTATTTGCGACGTTCTGTAAACCCACTTTTTCGAACAGCTCGAATGATCTTTTACGGGCGTCTTTGGTTGATAATCCATTTAATCTTCCAATTAATTGGAGATTTTCCAGACCGGAACGCTGTTCATAGAAACCGATATTGTCAGGTAGGTAACCGATAACTTTTTTGACGGCTATGGGATTGTGTTGTGGATCTATGCCAGCTATAGAAATCTGTCCGGCAGAAGCTTCGCTGAGTCCCATCATCATTAGGATCGTTGTGGATTTACCGGCTCCGTTTGGGCCTAACAACCCAAAGATCTCCCCCTGATAAATCTGAAGATCAAGATTGTCAACAGCTTTAAGCGTGCCATATTGTTTTTGCAGGCCTTTTATATCTATAATAGGGGTAGTCACGATTATCTCCTTCCATATTTACGAATCAAAAGATAAACACTTCCAAGTGCAATTGCGATGAATAATAAGCCTATCCAACCACTTAGCAAGGATGTTTCCACCGTTACCCGGAATTGACTTTTTGCGCTGGTTTCGCTGGATTTAGCCGTAAAGGTTACCATATAGTCGCCTGCCATTGCATTTTTTGGTGGCTTTACCGTTGCATTTATGTTGGCAGTCTCACCTGCTTTAATCGTGTTTATCCGTGCAGGTTCAAATACTACTTCCCAATGGCTTGGTGCTTCAGAAGAAAAATTTATCTGATTGATGTCAGAGCTACCTGTATTTTTAACCACAAGCTGCTGTTTATGCACCGAACCCGCATTGGCATCAAAATTCAAGCGTCCCGAAGGTGTCGTTAATTCGAGACTATAGGAGCCGGTGACTACGACATCAAATGCAATCTCAGATTGCCCTGTGCCGCTCGTAGCACGAACAGGTATTTTATAAGATCCTTTTTTTGTGCCTTCCGGCGCATTGATTTCCACGAGTATGTCCTGACGTTGATTGGGATCGACGTTGACAGAGCTGACTTGTTTTCCGCCGGACTTGAAAACGATGCCCCATCCTTCAGCGGCATTAGCGGAAAGCGCATATACCTGACTTTCTGAAGATCTGTTAAATAACGTAGCATTGTACGTAAAAGTCGAATTTGCTGCTCCTTCCATATTCGTCTGGTTCGAGGATAGTTCACCAACCGATATACCATCTTTGGTTATATTAACAGTCAAAGGAAGTCTATATTGACCTTTAGCCAATATATAAAAAGTGTAAGAACCCTTTGTCTGTTTCCCCGGCATAAATACCCGCAGGTTCAACGTTTTTCGATCTTTTGGCAAGACAGAGACCTCATCTACCGTATAATTCCCCGATTTAAGTTCATAGTGCCAGTCTTTAGGTAGAGATCCTACAGCGATCTCACTCGTTTGGATAGCATTACTGTTATTGATTAATTCTATGTTGTACTCTACAACCTCTCCCGGAGAAACGGTGATTTTAGGATAGGTGGTGTATAATTGTACACTTTGGGCATCTACACGAACGAAAATCATCAATAGAACGCCCAATAAAACTAACTTAAGTTTGTTTACGTTGGTTGACATAAAAAATGATTTAATAAGAAAATTAAAAGATGATCGAAGTTAAAAATCAAAAAAAGAGGTGTCAACATATTTAACATTTTTTTGCAATTGAGATTATTCTTCAGTATGAATTATTTCACTAAAGGGTCGAATTTTCAAATAATTTCCTAATTTTAGCGCCTTATAAACAAAACTAAATGGTTCAGATCGATTTAAACCCAC
>JBEBVG010000137.1:0-7814 GCA_040392845.1 Sphingobacterium sp.
CAACAGGAATATTAACAATTTAAAAATTAGCATTATTTAAAATGCACAACGGGTAGCATCATTATAATTGTATATAAAAGTATTTTTTTTTAAGTTTGCCCTATCAATATATATTTTGAATACAATGGAAAATACGATAGTTGAAAGACAACCCCGGAAGACAGAGAATAATGCTAATCAGACCCATTATTATGTTTCTCTGACGGTCGCGATTGTAATCGGGATAATTGGGGTTTTTATACGTTTTGTGCCGGACTTACTTCCTGCATTAGATCAATGGACCTTTACATTTTCGCTCATTGCTAATGTGATGATGATTGTGGCGTCTTTCATGGCTTTTAAAATTGTATTTGCCCTATTAGGCTTTGGTAAGAAATAATTATACATCCTCTGTATAGATCAGGAAGCATCACAAAGAAAACTGTGGTGCTTTTTTTGATTAAGAATATCCCATATGGCAACACCACGAGAATTTCTGGAATATATCAGGCTAAGCCTGGAGGAGGATAGCTTCATTAAACTGTCTCTGGGAAACTATCATGGTCAGGAAACAGATTTAAAAAATATTTATATTAAACCTGTTCTCATCAAGCGGGAATTGCGATTATCTTTTGTCTATCGTTATCAGCGTCGCGATATTACAAAAAATTATACGGTGTATGAGGGGGTGACACGTATCGAAGATCTATTACAGGCTTCGGATTTTCGTGTAGCTACGCTATTCACCGAAAAAGAAAATCGGATTTGCCAATTCCAGAAAGAGAATAAGTGGTCGATATATGTTGAAAAGCCATCGGCGGCGAAACCAAGTTCTCTGGCGCATGACCATGAAAAAGAACGTAAGATAACTTCCGTGGGTAAACACTATTTACAGGAGCTACGGCTGACCGACACCGAAGGGAAGGTCTATAAAAATGCACAGGATAAGTGGAAGCAGATCAATCATTATATTGACATACTCAGTTCTACTCTCCAGGACTTACCTCCAAAAGAAGAATTACATATCGTTGATATGGGTGCAGGCAAGGGGTATCTGACCTTCGCTTTGTACGATTATCTTCATAACGATCTGAAGAAAAAGGCCAGGGTAGAGGGTGTGGAATATCGACAAGACCTGGTCGATCTATGCAACAAAATCGCTAACAATTCCCATTTAGATAATCTGCAGTTCAGCCGGGGGACGATTGAAGATTATACCATCGCTGACGATCTGGATATTTTAATTGCCTTGCACGCCTGCGACACGGCTACAGACGATGCTATTTACAAGGGAATCACGCATCATGCCAGCCTGATTGTAGTCGCTCCCTGCTGCCATAAGCAGATTCGACGTGAGCTAGAGCAGACGAAAGCCAAAAACGACCTGGACTTTATGACAAAATACGGTATATTTCTGGAGCGACATGCCGAGATGCTCACCGATAGTATCCGTGCTCTACTGCTCGAATATAGCGGTTACCAGACCAAAGTGGTACAGTTTGTCTCGGATATGCATACGCCCAAAAATGTAATGATTATAGCCATCAAAAAAAGTCCTCCCGGTGACCACCGGAAGGACGAAATTTTAGCAAAGTTGCAATCCCTAAAAAGCTATTTTGGGATTGGCTATCATCATCTGGAAAGATTACTAAAGATAGATGTTTAGTAATTATACTTTTCGACCGATTTAATTTGATTATTACCTTCGGTAAAAACTAATGTAGGTTGATAGTTCTCCGCTTCTTCCGGTGACATATTGACAAACGCGAGAATATGTACTGTGTCGCCTACTTTAGCATGTAGTGCTGCGCCGCCATTCATGCACACTTCACCGCTGCCTCTTTTCCCAGGTATGACGTAAGTCATTATACGGCTTCCGTTTATTGCATTGTTAATATATACCTGTTCGTATTTTTTTATCCCCGCAGCATCGAGAAGATCGGCATCAATTGTAATCGAGCCATTATATTTTACGTTTGCTTCTGTAACCACAACGGTGTGGATTTTTGCTTTTAATAATGTAAGTTCCATTGTTTAAGAATTGTTTAAGTACCGTGCCGAAGGAACAGGTGTCTCTGTTTCTTCCGTTCGGTCCGATTGTTTCAATAAGTATGTATTTCCCTCCTGTAATATCGTAAAATGTGTGCAGCTAAAATCAGCCGTAAAAGTATAAGGTTTATTGCTGTCGAAATCTTGTGGACAAATTGCTTCTGCCTGATACAATACCTCCGCGGCGGCGGAATAACAATTTATCTCCAATCTTTTTTGACTATGTTCCATATGAAGCCATACGCCCTCACCAATACCTCCCAGCCACTGTGCCTTAGCAGGTAGGTACTGAGGACGTTCCGGTTCTTCCAAATAGCCTACGGTATGTTTTCCGCCTATAGCAGAGGGTAAACGTGTTTTGTTAGCACGTAGATTTTCCCGGATAAGATTCCACTGAAACCGTAGCGATGCCCATCTGCCCATTTTCCATTGCGATAAGATTTTTTTGTCATAACAATAAATATAACCATCCGGAGAAGCATTGACAACATTACTTGTCGGACTAGCTTTTATACATTCGGGATATAATATCCTTCGTATCCGGAAATCTTTGGGATCCATAGCACGTGTAAGTGTCTGAGCTACATAACGGGAGCAGCTATTGTTTTTTGCCGCGAGAGCGCCGTAAGGAATAAGGCTTTGCCGGACTAAATCCTCCGCATAATCCACAGCTTTCTTGAAAGACACACCCAATACAGGAACAAATAATAGACGCCCTCCACCATGTGTAGCCGGTTCAAGACTGCCCAATTCTTGTAGAATATCCAGCAGATTTATGATTTCTCCCGTAGCAGGATCAATATCGGCTCGTGCATGTATGCGAAGACGGGGGTCGAAATGCTGTGATCGGGCGCGACCATAGCCACGCGGGCAGATATACCGACCGAAATCAAAGTAACGTATCTCACCAGTTTTTCTTTCGATGAGTAAAATAGCCGCATGGCCGACTTTAAAATGCAGATCTTTCACTATCCCACATTTCTTAAGCAGGGACATCCAGGCCTCATCGCCGTATGCCGTTTGGTCCGGCCAAGCTAGTGGTAGAGCTATATCGTTATACAATTCCATAGTTTGGATCCATATGAGGTACATCAGGATATAACACTTGTTTGTAGCGTTCGCCATGGTCGGCGAATAGAAGTACAACAAGAGCGTCTTTTCCTAACGCATGTCGTTGTATATAGGCATCCAGTCCGGCGAGTACTGCTGCACTGGAGAAGCCGATAAGCTCTTGCTGTTGTCTGAAGTAGGATGCAGCCTGTTGTTTGCTTTCCTCCAGGTCAACCTGATAAATCATATCTACGCTGTTGGTATCAAATACGTCGGGAATAAAAGTGCGGCCTATGCCCTCAATCCTTTCCATAGGTGCATATACGGAAGGAAGACAACCATGTTTGAAATAATAAGACAGTACAGAGCCTTTCGGCTCAACTCCACATATTTTTACTTCCTGGTTTTGTTGTTTAATAAATTTTCCTGTGCCGGAAATAGTTCCTCCCGTACCTATGCCTGCAAAGAAATGTGTAATCTTCCCCTGTGTTTGTTGCCAGATTTCAGGTCCTGTAGTTTCAAAATGGGCCTGTAGGTTTGCCTGGTTGCAATATTGATTGGTATAGTAGGCATTGGGATGTTTTCTTGCATATTCCTGTGCCCGATATTGTGTAGATTGATCATCACAGATGCCATGGGAGTTTTCACAGATCTCGATACATGCACCATACCTTTTCAGCAAATCCAGCTTTTCACGTGAGCAGTTTTTCGAGACAAAAACCTGCGCCTTGTAGCCCAATTCACCAGCGAGACGTGCTATGCCGATGCCCGTATTTCCACTACTTGCTTCGACGAAAGTTCCTCCCGGTTGTATTTTGTTTTGCCATATGGCTTCTTGGATCATATACCAGGCGGGTCTGTCCTTAGACGACTTGCTCAGGTTACAAAATTCTTCTTTAATATATATAGCGCATTGATATTTTGCTGAAAGATAGTTGTTTTTACGAAGTGGAGTATTACCTATAGTTGATAACTTCAAATTTTTCGTTTTTTAATTAAAAATTCCCTTTTTACCATCATGGTGAGGTAATGGAGCAATCTAATGACAAGCCCTCGTTTAGGAAACGTTTTTTTTAATTAAAAATTGTGTTACCCCACTTCCAGTTCGAGAATTTGCTCGGCTAATACTTCCCACTCGCGCTGTAAGTGCTCATATTCGGCCTTTTTTGAATTATAGTTCCGTGTTGTCTCCTGAAGTTTGGTTGCATTTGAAAAGATATCTTCCTGGGCGAGCTGTGCTTCAAGTTCTTTTATTTCGGCAGAAATTCCGCCTATTTGTTGCTCCAGTTGAGCCAGCTCTTTATTTTTCTTTTGCAGTAGCCTACCTTTATCAGCTGTAGGATCCACTTTTTCTTTCTTCGGCTCTTCTTTCACCACTTTTTTTGCGGCAGGTTCAGCCGGTTTTACGATGCGTTTAGCATTCCAAACCTCATATTCTTCATAGGTTCCGGGATATTCCTTAATTTCTTTATGCTCGATGAACCAGATTTTATTAGCCACATTATCGAGGAAATAGCGGTCGTGCGAGACGACAATGAAAGTACCTTCATATTGCTGTAGGGCCTGGATCAATATATTAACGGAAGCCATGTCCAAGTGGTTTGTCGGTTCATCGAGTACCAGAAAATTAGCATCTGCCGTCAGTGCTTTTGCCAATGCTACACGTGATTTTTCTCCCCCCGACAGAACCTTGATTTTTTTGAATACATCGTCACCGGTGAATAGGAAACATCCCAATAGCGAACGGAGCTCTGTTTCGGTGTGCTTTGGCGCAAAAGCCTGCAACTCCTGTAGGATCGTATTGTCCAAATGCAATGCTTCCAACTGGTGCTGGGCAAAAAATGTTTGTGACACATTGTGCCCTTTCGTATTCTTTCCCGAAAAATCCTTATCTGCATCAGCGATGATCCGCAATAGCGTCGACTTTCCTTTACCGTTCGCCCCAATCAGGGCAATTTTGTCCCCCTTTTCGATCAGTCCATCTGTTTGATCGAGAATATCCAGATTAGGATACGATTTGGATATATTTTCCAATGTCACCACATGACGTCCCGAAGGTTTCGAAAACTTAAAGCTGAAATTGACTTCAGGGTTGTCATCATCCACATCGTCAATCTTTTCCATCCGGTCCAGCGCTTTAATGCGAGATTGCACCATCTTTGCCTTCGACGCCTTTGCACGGAAACGTTCAATCAGCCGTTCCTCTTGTTTGATCTTCGCCTGTTGATTTTTAAACTGGTTGCCTTGGATTTCTTCACGGAGTGCCTTTTCCTCTAAATAGAAGGAATAATTGCCGGCGTAGAGCGTAAGCTTGCCTCGTTTGGATTCGACCGTTTTATTGATGATACGGTCCAGGAAATACCTGTCGTGCGATACGATGACGATCGCTCCCTCAAAGGCTTGCAGGTAGTTTTCCAGCCATTTGATAGATGGTAGATCCAGGTGATTGGTCGGCTCATCGAGCAATAAGATGTCCGGTGTCTGCAGGAGGATACGCGCCAACATAACCCGCATACGCCAGCCTCCAGAGAATGTCGCCAAAGGACGTTGTTGTTCATCTTCCGAAAAGCCAAGGCCAGCTAAAATTTCGTGCGCACGAAATTCGATGTTGTAACCATCCAACGCCTCAAACTCCATCTGTTTGTCACTCAGCTTGTTCAGTATGTCGTCTGAATAATCTGTTTCCAGTTTTTTTAAAAGAACCTCGATTTCGCTATGAAGTTGGTTTTGGCGGGCAAAAGCCTCCATCGCCACATGGAGAATACTCTTATCCGAATGATAGGACAGGAGATCCTGGTTGAGATAGCCAATCTTTAAGTCCTTTGCCATAGATACGGTGCCGGCCGTAGGACTATATTCGCCTACAATAATTTTCAGTAAGGTTGATTTTCCTGTACCGTTAGCACCTATCAGTCCCACTTTATCGCCCGGCTTAATATGCCAGTTTGCGTCGTCATATAAGGCCCGCGAGCCAATTTCAAATGTTAAATTATTTATCGAGATCATTTCCGTGCAAAAGTAGTAAAATTATTTAGTTGTCAGTAGTCAGTGATCAGTTGTCAGTAGTCAGTGATCAGTAGTCAGTGATCCTAGCATTTTTCAAATCCTCAAATTATCCCATTTAAATCATTCTTAATTATTATATCTTTGTTTGTTTTTTATGACATCATCAAATCCTTCAGGTTTTTAATTTTTGACTTTATAAGATGTACAAACTAGTTAAGCCGATTTTCTTTTCGATGAACCCTGAGCAGGCGCATCATGTCGTAACAGGGGGGCTGAAGACTTTTACTAAAATATGGGGAGCAAAATCATTATTGCGATCTATTTATAGCGTGAATGACCCTCGGTTAGCACGTGAAGTTTTTGGTTTGACATTTAAAAATCCTGTGGGACTGGCCGCAGGCTTCGATAAGAATGCAGAATATATCGACGATATGGCTAAGTTCGGCTTTGGCTTTATCGAGATAGGTACTGTAACGCCAAGACCTCAGCCGGGGAATGATAAACCACGTATGTTCAGGTTAGTGTCGGATGAAGCCCTGATCAACAGAATGGGATTCAATAATCAAGGTGCCGATGTAGCCGCTGGAAGACTTCGCTACCTGAAGAATAAAGAAGGTGTGATTATCGGTGGTAATATCGGTAAAAACAAGATTACTCCCAATGAAGAGGCAGTGAACGACTACATATACTGTTTTCACGCGTTATATGACTACGTCGATTATTTTGTCGTCAATGTCAGTTCACCCAATACCCCAGGTCTACGGGATTTGCAGGAAAAAGAACCTTTGATGCATATCCTGCACACCCTTCAGGAGCTCAATCGGGCAAAGCCACAGCCTAAACCCATTTTGTTAAAGATAGCTCCGGATCTGACGGATAACCAGTTGGACGATATCATAGAAATCGTGACGGCTACACAGATAGCGGGTGTCATCGCGACCAATACGACGATTTCCCGTGAGGGGCTGAGAAGTGATGCCCGGCTTGTCAATGAAGCTGGAGGTGTCAGCGGCAAGCCCCTGGCAGCGCGATCGACCGAAGTGATCCGTTATCTATCTGACAAGTCTAATATGGCTTTTCCTATTATTGGTGTAGGAGGAATACATACCGCTGAAGATGCTATCGAGAAGCTTAATGCCGGTGCTTCGTTAATACAGCTGTATACCGGCTTTATCTATGAAGGTCCGGGACTGATAGGGGATATCTGCAAGGCAATATTGAAAGGGGGCAATTAATTTCTATCCCGAACTCACGTTAAATTGGTTTTTTCATCTATATAATTTGTTTTTTTAAAGGTGATGAAGCTATCAGATTCATTTATTCCCCTGTGTGGTTTAAATAAATCATGATGGTGTCATTTTTTGAAAAATTTAAAATATGAATATCTAAAACAGTGTTAATTAACACTACAAAGATGGGATCAAAAAAAATGCGAAAAGGTTCGTTTTTGGGCCAGATTTAGGGGTGCCTCCGAAAACTTTTTGGCCCAAAAACGAACCTTTTTTTACTGAAAAATTACACTTTTTCTGCTGAAAAACCTAGTTTAATGTAGTTTTAAGGCTGTTTTTTACTCGACCAAGCGCTTCTTTTTTCAAAAACTGATACATATGTGTTTTGTCAAAACACATATGTATTTTACCAGAACATATAAGTGTTTTGTCAGAATACATAAGTGTTCTATCAGAAGGCATATGTATTTTGTTAGGATATATAGGTGTTCTATCAGAAGG
>JBEBVG010000138.1:0-7687 GCA_040392845.1 Sphingobacterium sp.
TGAGAAAGACAATGGACAGCGCATTATATTAGAGGTTCAACAGCACTTAGGTGAAGAACGTGTTCGTACAATTGCAATGGATGCTACCGAAGGTTTGGTACGCGGAATGCAAGTAGTCGACACCGGTGCTCCGATCAAAATGCCTGTTGGTGAAGAAATCAAAGGTCGTGTATTCAACGTAGTAGGCGCCCCTATCGATGGTATTCCCGCTTTGGACACAGCAAATGGACGTCCTATCCACAATGTACCTCCAAAATTCGAGGATCTTTCGACTGAATCGGAAGTACTTTTCACAGGGATTAAAGTTATTGACTTATTGGAGCCTTATGCAAAAGGAGGAAAAATTGGATTATTCGGTGGCGCCGGTGTAGGTAAAACTGTATTGATCCAGGAGCTGATCAACAATATTGCAAAAGGGCACGGTGGTCTTTCTGTATTTGCCGGTGTAGGTGAGCGTACACGTGAAGGAAATGACTTGCTTCGCGAGATGCTGGAGTCCGGTATCATCAAATATGGTGAACATTTTATGGAAGGTATGGAAAAAGGCGAATGGCCTATTGAAAGTGTCGATCAGGAATTATTGAAAGATTCGAAATGTACATTTGTTTTCGGTCAGATGAACGAGCCTCCAGGTGCACGTGCACGTGTAGCTTTATCTGGTCTTACCGTTGCAGAATATTTCCGTGATGGCGATGGCGAAGGAAAAGGCCGTGATGTCCTTTTCTTTATCGACAACATCTTCCGTTTTACTCAGGCAGGATCTGAAGTATCTGCACTCCTAGGTCGTATGCCTTCAGCTGTAGGTTATCAGCCGACGTTAGCTACAGAGATGGGTCTGATGCAAGAACGTATTACTTCGACCAAGAATGGTTCTATCACTTCCGTACAGGCTGTATACGTACCTGCGGATGACTTAACTGACCCTGCTCCTGCGACAACTTTTGCCCACTTAGATGCAACGACAGTATTATCCCGTAAGATTGCGGAGTTGGGTATCTATCCTGCTGTGGATCCGTTAGATTCAACGTCACGTATCCTTTCTCCTGCTGTTTTGGGAGACGAACATTATAATACAGCTCAACGCGTGAAAGAAATTTTACAACGTTACAAAGAGCTTCAGGATATCATCGCTATCTTAGGTATGGATGAGCTTTCTGAAGAAGATAAGTTGACCGTACACCGTGCACGTCGTGTACAGCGTTTCCTATCGCAGCCATTCCACGTAGCAGAGCAGTTTACTGGTCTAAAAGGTGTATTAGTAGATATTAAAGACACCATCAAAGGATTCAATATGATCATCGATGGTGAAGTAGACGAGTATCCTGAAGCAGCTTTCAACCTGGTAGGCACGATTGAAGAAGCTATCGAGAAAGGTAAGAAACTATTGGCGGAAGCCGTATAATAGTACAGAGTATCAAGTATTGAGTACAGCGTATTTTACTCAGATCTTAATACTTGGTACTCAATACTTAATACTAACTACTATTAAAAATGAAATTAACAATTATTACTCCAGATAAATTGGCCTACGAGGGAGAAGTGACAGCAGTTACAGTTCCTGGAAGTGCTGGTTCTTTTCAAATACTAAAAGACCATGCTGCTATTGTGTCCACACTGGACGACGGCAAAGTTATTATTAAAGCAGATAATAACGAACAGGTCTTTCGAATCAAGGGTGGTGTAGTAGAAGCAAAAGATAATAATATTATCGTTTTAGCTGAAGGAGTTTTGACAAATTAGCACATAATTAATAAAACTTTTAAGCCCTTAAAACCTATTGGATTTAAGGGCTTTTTTTTGCATCTTCCTACGGTGAAAAACCATTTTAGGAAGAATTTTGGTGCCAAAACAAAAAATAGGTTTTTCAAAAAAATATACCAATTTTAATTATAGTCTAGTAAGAAAAGAAATATATTCTTTATATATAAAGAAAAAACAAATATTATTACACAATATAATACATATTCGATATAAAAAACTTTTTAAAAATAGTCTGTTTGTCTATTGTAAAGAATTGTAAATCGAGGTAACTTAACAAAGTAATAATTTATTACCGTAAAGACAAGAGGTATGCAGTACTATAATCAGGATACTTTGATATACTTGAATGGCGAGTTTGTAAAAGCAAGCCAGGCAAGGGTGGATTTATTCGGACAGTCCCTCCACTACGGTTATAGTGCCTTCGAAGGCCTCCGGGCGTATAGCACGCATAATGGTACACGTATATTCAAAGCGGAAGAGCATTTCGACAGGTTGCAAAAATCGTGTAAAGCCATAAGTCTTCCCTATACCTGGAAGAATGGTACACTCATCGAAAAGAGTTACGAATTGCTCGAAGCTAATAATCTTCGTGCTGCATATATCAGACCTTTGGTGTTTTCAGGATCAAACATGCATTTGACGACATCCGACGATGCACACATTATGATAGCAGCATGGGAATGGGGACCTTATTTAGGACAGAACCTACTTCGTGTAAATATATCGTCCATAGAGCGGCCAAATCCCAAGTCGTTTCATATCAATGCCAAAGTTTCCGGTCAATATATCAATTCGATCTTAGCGACAAGCGATTCGATAAAAAAAGGATTCGATGAGGCTATACTGCTGGATCATGAAGGTTTCGTATCACAAGCTTCCAGTGAAAACATATTTATTGAAAAGGATTTAAAAATATATACTCCTCCTTTAGATAATGTTTTCCCGGGCATTACCAGACAAACGGTCATAGCGATCTGTCGGGAATTGGGTTTTGATATTATTGAAAAAAAGTTGACCGTCCAGGATTTGTATACGGCCGATAGTGCTTTTTTAAGTGGCACAGCTGCAGAGATCATTGGTATCAGACAGGTGGATCATGTCAAATATAAAGAAGAGTGGGAACACACAATCGGAGCGTCAATTCAACGAAAATATAAAAATTTAGTATTAGAGCAAGAAAATTATGAAGTCATCATCTGACAACGGAAACATGTTAAACAAATACAGCCGTATTTTTACACAAGATGAAACGCAGCCTGCGGCTAAAGCTATGCTATATGGTATCGGGTTGACCGATGCTGACATGGCCAAGGCGCAGGTAGGTATCGCCAGTATGGGATATGATGGCAATACCTGTAATATGCATTTGAATGAATTGGCACAATTCGTAAAAAAAGGTATCTGGGCAAATGATTTAGTAGGACTTACCTTTGGCACAATTGGTGTAAGTGACGGTATGAGTAACGGTACAGATGGTATGCGTTATTCGCTGGTATCCCGCGATGTCATTGCAGACAGTATCGAAACAATATGTGGTGGACAATATTATGATGGTGTCGTAGCCATTCCCGGCTGTGATAAAAATATGCCGGGAGCCATCATGGCTATGGGCAGACTTGATCGCCCTGCGATTATGGTGTATGGTGGAACAATTGCCCCCGGCTATTATAAGGGCGAGGAGCTAAATATAGTATCGGCTTTCGAAGCATTGGGTAAAAAGATTGCAGGTACAATTTCCGATGAAGATTATGACGGTGTAATCCGTCATACCTGCCCGGGTGCAGGTGCCTGTGGAGGAATGTATACAGCAAATACCATGGCTTCAGCAATCGAAGCCCTTGGCATGAGTTTACCCTACTCTTCGTCTAACCCTGCTGTCTCGGAGGAAAAGAAAAATGAATGTCTTGAGGCGGGTAAATACATTCGTATCCTGTTAGAGAAGGATATCAAGCCAACAGACATCATGACCCGAAAAGCATTTGAGAACGCTATGCGTCTGATTGTTATCATGGGAGGATCAACAAATGCTGTCTTACATTTCATTGCTATCGGTAAGGCTGTAGGTGTGGATATCACACCCGATGATTTCCAGCGCATGTCGGACGAAACACCTGTATTGGCAGATTTTAAACCTTCAGGAAAATTCCTTATGCAGGATTTACATCAGTATGGAGGTACACCTGCAGTTATGAAATATTTGCTGGACGAAGGACTATTACATGGGGACTGCCTGACCGTAACGGGAAAAACTGTGGCAGAGAACCTGGCTGACGTGAAATCAATCATGGATTATAATCAACCTATCATTCGGCCTTTGTCAAACCCAATTAAGACAACAGGGCACTTACAAATTTTATATGGCAACTTAGCGGAGCAAGGTTCAGTTGCTAAAATATCCGGTAAAGAAGGTGAAAAATTCACGGGCACCGCCCGGGTATTTGACGGCGAACATGACCTGGCTGCAGGTGTCGCATCGGGTAGGATAAAACCGGGCGATGTAATTGTTATTAAGAATGAAGGTCCAAAAGGAGCTCCTGGTATGCCGGAGATGTTGAAGCCTACCTCACTTATTATTGGAGCGGGGCTCGGTAATTCTGTAGCTCTTATTACTGATGGTCGCTTTTCTGGTGGTACACATGGCTTTGTTGTCGGACACATTACACCAGAAGCGTATGAAGGTGGTCTTATTGGACTCGTGCAAGACGATGATATCATTGAAATCGATGCTGTCAACAATACTATTAATGTTCAACTCAGTGACGATGAAATTGCCCGACGTCGTGCGAATTGGACACAACCGGCATTGAAAGTTACAAAAGGTGTATTGTATAAATATGCAAAAACAGTAGCCAATGCTTCGCAAGGATGTGTGACAGATCTTTAAAATAGTAATGCGTATAGCGTAGTGTGTCTTGCGAAGGGTCTCACTACCTAAACGATATTAAATAAACAAGTATATCTCAATACTCAATACTAATATCTCAATACTAAAAAAAATGAGTACACTGGAAAAAACAGAAACAAAGGAAACCAAAACCGCAGTATCTCCCTCAGAAATAAAAGGTTCGGAAGCTGTGTTGGAAGCTTTGATTCATGAAGGAGTGGATACCATTTTTGGTTATCCTGGTGGTGCCATCATGCCCATCTATGATGCATTATATGACTATCCCGACCAGCTGAGACATATTCTGGTTCGCCATGAGCAAGGTGCTATCCATGCTGCACAAGGATATGCACGTACGTCCGGACGCGTGGGTGTCGCTTTTGCGACAAGTGGTCCCGGCGCAACCAACTTAGTTACGGGATTAGCTGATGCCATGATAGACAGCAACCCTATTGTCTGTATAACCGGTCAGGTCTTCGCTTCCTTGTTAGGTACCGATGCATTCCAGGAGACAGATGTTATCAATATTACTACACCGGTCACGAAGTGGAATTATCAGGTTACGGATGCAACCGAAATTCCCACTGTACTGGCGAAAGCTTTTTATATAGCACAGACAGGACGCCCGGGTCCGGTATTAATCGATATTACCAAAAATGCACAAATTCAGCTATTCGATTATAAAGGCTATGAAAAATGCAACCATATTCGCAGCTACAGGCCTGCTCCTATCGTTCGAAAAGAGTATATAGAAGAAGCTGCAAATATAATTAATGCTGCCAAAAAACCTTTCGTCGTTTTTGGTCAGGGTGTCATTCTCGGTCAGGCAGAACAAGAATTTAAAGCTTTCATCGAAAAAGGAGGTTTTCCCGCCGCCGCCACAGTCATGGGGTTGAGTGCATTGGAAACCGACCATCCTTTACACGTAGGCATGTTAGGTATGCATGGCAACTATGCGCCGAACGTAATGACCAATTCATGTGATGTACTTATTGCGGTAGGTATGCGCTTCGACGATCGTGTGACTGGTCGTCTGGATAAATATGCTAAACAAGCAAAAGTCATCCATTTGGATATCGATCCGGCGGAGATTGATAAGAACGTCAAAGCAACCGTTCCGGTATGGGGCGACTGTAAGGAAACTTTGCCTTTGTTGACCCGATATATCGGTAAAACAGATCATAGCGCCTGGGTACAGGAGTTCCGTACGTTAGAACAGGAAGAGATAAAAGAAGTAATCCATGATGAGCTAAATCCAACAAGCGATATCATGACGATGGGTGAGGTAATTAAGGTATTGAATGAAATCACCAAAGGTGACGCTGTTATTGTAACCGATGTAGGTCAACATCAAATGGTAACTTGCCGATATGCCAAATTCAATTCGACCAAGTCCAATGTGACTTCAGGAGGGCTTGGCACGATGGGCTTTGGTTTGCCGGCAGCGATTGGAGCCTGGTATGGAGCACCTCAGCGCGACGTTGTAGCCATTATTGGTGATGGCGGTATGCAAATGACGATACAAGAACTCGGCACGATCATGCAATTTGGCGCTAAAGTCAAGATATTGGTATTAAACAATGAATTCTTGGGAATGGTGCGCCAGTGGCAACAATTATTCCACGATAAGCGGTATTCTTTTGTTAACATTACAAGTCCGGATTTTGTTGCGGTAGCAAAGGGTTATTACATCGACGGGAATAAGATATCAGATAGAAAGGATCTTCGTACAGCCCTGGAGACTATGATAAATCATGATGGTTCCTATCTATTAGAGATCATGGTCGGAAAGGAAAATAATGTATTCCCTATGGTTGCACAAGGTACAGCGGTATCGGAAATTAGATTGAAATAAAATGGAAAAACAAGAATATACCATAACCATATACACCGAGAACTCTATCGGGATGATTGGACGTATCTCCGGAATATTCTCTCGTCGAAAAATTAATATCGAGAGCTTGAACACCTCTCCTTCTGAGGTAGAGGGTATCCATCGCTTTACTATTCTGATTACGGAAAGTGAAGAAGTCGTACGCAAGCTTTGCCGTCAAATTGAGAAACAAGTTGAGGTATTAAAAGCTTACTTTAACACAAATGATGAACTCATCTGGCAAGAACAAGCATTATATAAAGTTCCTGCCGACGTTATTGCGGAAAAGGCTTATGTCGAACGTCTACTGCGTCAATATGGTGCCAATGTGGTTGTAATCCGTAATGACTATATTGTCTTCGAAACAGCCGGCCATCGTGAAGAGATCGACCGCCTGACTGAAGAGCTGGGCAAATATAGCCTTATCGAATTCGTGCGGGGTGCCCGGATCGCTATCATAAAAAACAGTGCCGGCTTCCATTCTAAACTAAAGCAATTCGAAAAAGCAGAACCTTCTCAAGAGATTGTTGAAAATGAGTTCCTGGATCAGCAGGACAAAGTATTCACCATGTAAGGAGCAAAGACAAAAGACCTGAATACGCAATACTATAAAATGGAAAAGACATTCAAGTATATTATACAAGCACGCAGAGCTTTTATCGCGCTAGTTGAAGGAATGACAATAGAGCAACTGAACTATATTCCCGATGGGTTCAATAACAACATCATTTGGAACTTTGGTCATATTATCGTTGCTACCCAAGGCTTATGTTATTTGCGTACCGGTGTTCGGCCTGATTACAGCATAAAATACGGAGCAGCCTATGCAAAAGGATCCAGGCCTACATATACGGTATCACCAGAAGAAGTTGAAGATTTAAAAATTTTAGCTATCGAGACAATCGAACAAATCGAAAATGATTATCAGCAGGGCCTTTTTAGTGAAATTAATCCTTTTGCAACCAGTACATATAATGAAGTCATGCATACGATAGAAGATGTGATCATCACATCAGCAGGTCATGACAATCTACACTTTGGCTATGCATTGGCACAAAGACGAATAGTCCACAACATTAAATAAATATCAAAATCTAAACAGACAAAATTAAATAATAGAACAATGGCAAATTATTTCAACACGTTATCTCTAAGAGAACAATTAATCC
>JBEBVG010000139.1:0-7674 GCA_040392845.1 Sphingobacterium sp.
CCAGCGACCTACTGATTACAAGTCAGTTGCTCTACCAGCTGAGCTAAGGAGGCTTGCTCTTGGTCGTGCAAATATCGATAGTAGAAACCTTTTTTGCAAGTATTTTATTCCACTATGCTATTATTTCTGCTAATTTATTGATAATCGGAAAATTTGACAGCTCATATTGCTATTTAGCGACAAAATTTCAGCTAAAAATCCTTCGAAACCAAGAGGCACCTAATTTGTTTAAAAACTAAAAACAAGTAAAGAGTTTAAAACATGAATTTCAACAACTATACAATCAAAGCTCAGGAAGCCATACAAAAAGCTTCTGATATTGCGATAGGCAACCAACAGCAGGCTATCGAGCCCGTACATCTCTTGAAAGCCTTGCTAACGGTAGACGAGAATGTCATTAGCCATTTATTGAAAAAACTCAATGCCAATATCAATTATATCACTACAGAGGTCGACAAACAGATAGAGGTATTGCCAAAAGTAAGTGGAAGCAACGTATACTTAAGTAATACGACTGCTTCTGCACTGCAAAAGGCACAAAGCTACCTGAAGGAGTTTAACGATGAATTTGTTTCCATTGAACACATTCTTTTAGGACTATTGTCAACAAAAGATAAGGCGGCAGAACTTCTCAAGGACCAAGGTGTTAACGAAAAAGATTTAAAAACGGCCATTAAGGAATTAAGGGGCAACAGTCGGGTTACGGATCAGAATGCGGAAGCAACATACAATGCGTTGAGCAAATATGCCCGTAACCTGAATGAGTATGCCGAATCGGGAAAGCTCGATCCTGTCATCGGTAGAGATGAGGAAATACGCCGTGTGATGCAGATACTATCGCGTAGAACAAAAAACAATCCTATCCTGGTGGGTGAGCCTGGCGTAGGTAAAACAGCTATAGCGGAAGGTATAGCGCATCGTATAATTAAAGGTGATGCTCCAGAGAACTTAAAAACAAAAACAGTCTTCTCCTTAGATATGGGAGCGCTTATCGCGGGAGCAAAATATAAAGGAGAATTTGAGGAACGATTGAAAGCTGTCGTCAAGGAGGTCTCTGATTCAGATGGAGAGATTATTCTTTTCATTGATGAAATACATACCCTGGTCGGTGCGGGTGGTGGTGAAGGTGCTATGGATGCTGCCAACATTCTAAAACCGGCCTTAGCACGAGGTGAACTGCGAGCTATCGGCGCCACAACATTGAATGAGTATCAAAAGTATTTTGAGAAGGACAAAGCGCTGGAACGCCGCTTCCAAAAAATCCTGGTTGAGGAGCCGGACGCACAAGATGCTATTTCCATACTTCGTGGATTGAAGGAGCGATACGAAACACATCATAAGGTCCGTATCTTGGATGAAGCTATTATTGCAGCCGTAGAGTTGTCGCAACGCTATATCACGGATCGTTTTTTACCAGATAAGGCAATCGATCTAGTCGATGAGTCTGCTTCAAAACTACGCCTGGAAATGGATTCGGTGCCGGAAGCTGTGGACGAGCTAGAACGTCGTATCATGCAACTGGAAATAGAGCGAGAAGCCATCAAACGTGAAAACGACAACAAAAAGGTTGCTGAGCTATCTGAAACAATTGCTAATCTCTCCAACGAGCGCGACTCATTAAAAGCGGCCTGGCAGTCGGAAAAATCGTTGGTTGACCGTGTCAATCAGGAGATACAGAATATTGAAGATTACAAGCTGGAAGCCGACCAGGCTGAACGTGCGGGAGATTATGGTAAGGTGGCCGAACTACGTTATGGCAAGATTAAGGAAGCACAGGATAATGTCGAAAAGCTCAAAGCCGAACTGGCAGAAAAGCAGGAAAGCAGCCGTATGCTGAAGGAAGAGGTGACCGCAGAAGATATCGCTGATGTGGTATCACGGTGGACAGGCATTCCTGTCAGCAGGATGATACAGTCGGAGCGTGAGAAATTGCTCAATCTGGAAGAAGAATTACATAAACGTGTAGCCGGGCAGGACGAAGCCATTGAAGCCATATCGGATGCCATACGTCGTTCGAGGGCAGGCTTGAGCGATGCCAAACGCCCCATAGGTTCATTTATTTTCTTAGGAACAACAGGTGTTGGTAAGACCGAATTGGCCAAAGCTTTAGCTGAATTTTTGTTTGATGATGAACATGCACTTGTCCGCATCGATATGTCGGAATACCAGGAACGTCATGCCGTATCGCGACTTATCGGAGCGCCTCCGGGATATGTTGGTTATGATGAAGGGGGGCAGCTGACTGAGGCGATACGTCGTCGCCCCTACTCTGTGGTACTGTTGGATGAAATAGAGAAAGCTCACCCGGATGTCTTCAATATTCTATTGCAGGTGCTGGATGACGGGCATCTGACAGATAACAAAGGCCGGGTCGTGAATTTCAAGAATACGATTATTATCATGACGTCCAATACAGGATCACATATCATCCAGGAGAACTTCTCGACATTGACAGAAGAAAACCATGATGAAGTGCTGGCGAAGACAAAAGATGATGTATTTGAATTGCTTCAGAAATCTATCCGTCCGGAGTTCTTGAACCGTATTGATGAAGTGATTATGTTTACACCGCTGAGCCGTAATGAGATTGGGGATATCGTGCGGATGCAGTTTAATCATGTACGTCAGCAGCTTGCCGAGCAGAATATCTTTTTATCCGCAAGCGACGAGGCACTGGATTGGCTGGCACAGTTGGGGTACGACCCTGTATATGGCGCACGTCCATTGAAACGTGTCATCCAAAAGCGTGTCTTAAATGAATTGTCGAAGGAAATACTGGCCGGAAAGGTAACCAGTGATTCGGTAATACAACTGGATGTCTTCGATGGTAAGTTTGTGTTTTTGAACAAGAGTGAGTGATAATCACTTAGTAATGAAAAAGGTTCTTTTCAGCAATGAAGAGAACCTTTTGAATTTATGTACTTAGCGACGCGCTACTAATTCGATAATACGATTTGCAAATTCGCTCGTCTTTAACAACGTTGCTCCTTCCATCAGGTTATAGAAGTCTACAGTAACTGTTTTCTCTTTAATAGTAGCTGATAGTGCAGCTATAATAGCATCTGCCGCCTCTTGCCACCCCATATATTCGAGCATCATAACACCGCTGAGGATAACAGAAGAGGGATTCATGGTATCTGTATTTGCAAACCGGGGAGCTGTACCATGGGTTGCCTCAAAGATAGCATGTCCTGTTTTGTAATTGATATTTGCTCCCGGAGCGATACCAATACCTCCTACCATCGCAGCCAAAGCATCCGATATATAGTCTCCATTGAGATTAAGCGTTGCAATGACTGAATAATCCTGAGGAGCTAACAATATCTGCTGAAGGAAGTTGTCGGCAATAATATCTTTTATAATAATCTTACCCATCTGTTCGGCTTCTTTCTGTTCCCTGCTGGCTGCCTCCTGCCCTTCTTTTTCTTTTGTCCTCTCCCATTGTCCCCAGGTATAAGTATAGTCACTAAATTCCTGTTCCGCAACTTCAAATCCCCACTGCTTGAATGCACCTTCCGTAAACTTCATAATATTCCCTTTATGAACAATAGTTACCGAAGGTCGTTTATGTTGAATAGCATATTCTATTGCTGAGCGTATAAGTCTCTTAGATCCTTCTTCGGACACAATTTTAATACCTACAGCTGTTGTGGGAGTGAAATCATAATCAACATGAAGATCATGGTTTAAAAACTGCTTTAAAAGCCGACCTTCTTCCGTTCCGGCAGCAAACTCAATCCCCGCATAAATATCCTCTGTATTCTCCCGGAAAACAGCCATATTCACTTTCTCGGGGTGTTTGACCGGAGAAGGAACACCTTCATACCATTTCGTTGGTCGTAAGCAGACATATAGGTCCAAGGCTTTGCGCAAAGCTACATTGAGTGATCGGATCCCTCCTCCTATAGGCGTAGTCAATGGGCCCTTTATACCTACTAAATATTCTTTAAAAACGGCTAAAGTTTCGTCAGGAAGCCAGTTTCCGGTTTTATCAAAGGCCTTTTCACCCGCAAGGACTTCCTTCCATTGAATTTTCCGTTTGCCCCCATAACACTGAGCTACCGCGGCATCAAAAACACGAACAGATGCATTCCAGATATCTGGTCCTATGCCATCACCAATAATAAATGGAATAATAGGTTGATCGGGTACCTGAAGATGCCCTTCTTCATTCATTATAATCTTAGCCGCCATATCTTCCTTATTTTTCTTTGTTAAACATATTCCCTATTTCCCGGCTGATCTTACGGAAAATAGGTGCTGTTTTGACATCTTCATATTCATCAATATGTTGATCTTCACGTCGACTTGGGAAAATCAGTATCAAATTTTGACTTTGATAATAACTTCCCACCTTCTTTCCGAGCCCATCTAATGAATCCCTATACGATATATCACCATATCGTGACGATACAAAGACAAGCAAAGCATCTTTATTACTAAAATGAACCAGACCGGCTATATTATCCCAATCTTCGTAATTCGTAAAGCTCACAGGCACACTAGACTTCACCTCATCCACATGATGGATAATACTTCTTTGTGTTCTTTCATTGCATATGAACATAGTAGGAAGAGACAATTCTTGGGCCAATTTGAGCATCTTCTCCATCCAATAGTCAAACCCTAACTCGGATTCCGCTAAAGGAGGGACAAAAATCGTAATAGACTTGTGTGATAAGAAAGGTTTGTCCAATCGACACATAAATAAGTTTGCATCGGTTTTATTCAGTATGCTTTCAGCTTTTTCTCCAACAATCTTGTCCAGAAAACTCGTCGCACTCGGCCATCCCATAATAATACAGTCTGCGAATGTTTGCTTCGCCATATGACTGATACCACTCGGAATATTGAAGTCGACCGTTGTCAACATCTCTACTTCAGTCTCTGACCCAGAGGCATACCGAGCCATATTGTCAAGATTCCGACGTGCATCAATCAAATTCTTTTCCGCCTGCCTGTCATCGGGTACAACACTAAGAATGCTTATTGGAAAATGAGATTTTTTGGACTTGATTAATGCAGCAAAATCAAGTATCGGCTCCATCGTTCCCAGATTGGCGATGGGAATAAGTATCTGCTCTTCCTTTTCATTGACCGTATCTAAATGTGGATCATCCTGACGGCCTTCCAAAACAGCCTTTTTAGATGCATTTTCTGTTATGAGCGAAGCTATAATACAGGTTACTAATATTAATACTATAGTGCCATTAAGTACATTTTCATCAATGATACCATTACTGTACCCCACCATAATGACAGCCAGAGTAGCTGCAGCGTGAGCGTTACTTAATCCAAAAATCAGGTTACGTTGGCTATTCGTATATTTAAATACCAACTGTGTAGCCGTAGCTGCGAGAAATTTACCTGAAACAGCTACCACTGTCAATGTAGCGGCGACAATGAGGGCCATAGGACCTTTGGTAAGCACACTGACATCGACTATCATACCTACCGAGATCAGAAAAAACGGGATAAAAATCGCATTACCGATAAATTCTATACGGTTCATTAAAGCCGAAGAATGTGGTATCAATTTGTTTAATGCCAACCCGGCAACAAATGCACCAATGATGGGTTCTAAACCGGCCACCTCAGCTAAAAATGCAGCAAAAAAAACAACAGTTAGTACAAAGATATAATGCCCCGTCTTTTCACCTGCAACACGTTCGAAAAACCATTTGGCAATTCTAGGGATGATACCGAACATAATAAATAAGAACACCGCAAAAGAAACTCCTAATGTCACCCAAAATTCCTGATTGATACTTCCCTGCGAAGCTCCCGTGATAACGGCAAGGATAATCAGTACTGCCGTGTCTGTCAGGATCGTTCCTCCGATTGTAATGGCTACAGCTTCATTTTTAGAAATACCATATCGGCTTACAATAGGATACGACACCAAGGTATGAGTTGCAAACATACTTGCTATCAGTATACTTGGCAATAAATCGTATCCGAGCAAATAATGGCAAACAGGAAAACCGATAATGATCGGTATGATGAAAGTAAAAAAACCAAAAGCCATACTTCTATTTTTCGTCTTTTTAAATTCATTCATATCCAATTCGAGACCGGCTATAAACATAATGTACAGCAAACCGATCGTAGAGAAAAGATCTACAGCTGAATTTTTCTCTAACCAATTAAGTCCATGTGGACCGATAATGACACCGGATATAATCAGGCCGATAATGCCTGGTACCTTTATAGCCCGAAGTAATATAGGCGAAAGGAGAATGATAAATAGGATTAATGAAAAAATTAAAACAGGATTGCTTAACGGTGCATGAAAGGCTTCTACTAAATGTTCAAATACTTTATTGTTCATATAAATCGCCGGCTAGTCAAAATTTTATTTTGTTTCAAGCAGGGAATATACAAAAAATAGCTGATTTATGTATTAAAAAATCGTTACGGTTACTTAAACTGTATAGTCTTTATGGGCGAAATACGGGCAATCAACATAGAGGGAATGAACAGCACCAACAGCGCAATAGCGATCAAAGCCAGATTCAAAAACACAACATCCTGCCAGCCTATGGACATGGGGATATACTCCATATAATAAATGGATGGATCTAGTTTAAAAAAACGGGTATGAGTTTGAAAAACATAGAGTATTAATGCCAAAATGTTGCCGATTAACAGACCGAACCCTATAAGATAAACGGAATTATATAAGAAAATTGTACGGATGGCTTTACTTTTCATCCCCAAAGATTTTAAAACACCGATCATCGAGGTACGTTCCAAAATTGTAATTAATAATGCCGAAATCATATTGATGATAGCAACGATCACCATTAATACGAAAATGATATCGTCATTCATATCAAGCATCTTCAGCCAATTGAAAATATCGGCCAGATGCTCAACCACGTTGGTGGCTTTCATATCAATAGGCAGCTCTTCATTAACCTGATCCGTGGTGTCATCCAATGCGTCAAAATTGGCGACGCGGATCTCATAGGCACCAGCTTCGTCTCCTTCCAGATTGTTCAGCTTTCGTATCAGTGCTAATGATCCTATGACATAAGAGTGATCCAGCTCCTCTGAATTTGTCCGAAATATACCCTTTACTACAAATTTTCGTTTTCGGTTTCTATTTTCCTGCACAAAGTTCATAATAAAGCTGCTGTCAACATCGAGATTTAAACGATCCGCCGTGTATTTGGATATCAATATTTGATTGTCAGCATCTTCTTTGGTAAAATCCAAAGTATCGCCTTTGACAAGGATATGGCTAAGATACTTTTGATTATAATTTTTCTCAATCCCTTTGAGAACAACTCCCTCAACCTCTCCGTTGACATTCATTATCCCAATCTTCGTCGCAAAAGGAGACACAGAAACGACATTGGGTAAATGGATTATCTTTTCAAGATCAGCTTCAGAAAGCATTATCGGTGTACGATCCGAGGTTTGTCCAATTTCTTGTTTTACTACGAGAATGTCACTAAAAAAACCTCGTTGTTTGGCAGTAACTTCATCCTTAAACCCTCTTAAGATCGCCACAGAGAGAATAATTGCCAGAATTGCCAAAGCCAATGCGCCAATAGTTACCCGAACGATCAGTTTTGAAAATGTCCGTTCGCCCTGGAAGATAATCCGTTTTGCTAAGAATAGTGGAAAATTCAAGCTTAATTTAAAATTTGTAACTTCGCAAAGTTA
>JBEBVG010000140.1:0-7669 GCA_040392845.1 Sphingobacterium sp.
GGGAATGGTCCGAGAATACTGTATTGGAAAAATGGTACGCCGATGCCTCTTACTGACGGAAATAGAGATGCGGTTACGTTTGGCATAGCCGTTCATAATAATGACGTATATGTTGTAGGAGTAGAAGTTGAGGACGGTAATATACCTATAGCCAAATATTGGAAAAATGGTACAGCGGTATCTCTTGCCGATAATTACTCAGAAGCAAAGGCAGTGGCGGTATATGGCGATGATATCTATGTCGCTGGAACTGGAGTTAACGATGGTGCTGATTACCTCAGCGCTACATATTGGAAAAACGGTACAGCGGTATTTCTTACAGACGGAAATAGCAGAGCCGGAGCGTCTGCCATAGCAGTAGATAACGGTGATGTATATGTGGCTGGTTTTGAGGTTGTAAATAACAAACAAGTAGCGAAATATTGGAAAAACGGTGAGGGGATCTCGCTCAGCGATGGTACCCAAAGTGCTGAGGCCTTAGGGATAGCTGTTATCGGTGGTAAAGTTCACGTCACCGGATGGGAAAACAAAAGTACGGGACAGGTGCCGACACATTGGGCGGATGGTGTAGCAACATCGCTTGGTAACGAAAATATGATAGGAACGGCCACAGCAGTAACTGGTCATAACAATGATATCTATATTGCAGGTGCGACAGTTGAAGGTACATCCTTAATCGCTAAATACTGGAAAAATGGCACAATGGTATCCTTGAGTGACGGAAGTAGAGAGGTGGTATCAACTGGGATTGCTGTTTCTAATGGAAATATCTATACAGCAGGATATGAATACGGAGGGGGAGACAAAAGTGTTGCCAAATATTGGAAAAATGGAACACCGATAATTCTTCCCGATGAAGATGGAGCCGGAGTAACGGTAACCGGTATTGCAGTAGTGCGGAAGAAGTAACAACAAACGAATTACCAAACCAAACCGATAAGCTTGGCTAATCGTCTGCCCGTCGGGGCAGATGATGGTCAAGTTTTTTCTTTGAGAAATATACAAACTTAGCTTCGGTTTGTAGCCCGAACTTGGTATATTTATCAATCATGAAGATAACCGCAGTAGAAATTTATCGTTTGAGTATTCCGATGGAACCCTTCGTTATCGCGACAGGGACGATGGACTATGCACAAAACACGTTTATCAAAGTCGTGACCGATGAGGGACTATATGGCGTAGGTGAATGTTCAGCCTTTCCAATGATTGTCGGAGAAACCCAAAATACATGTATCAGTGTGGCGCAGGACTTTGCACGACTTTGGAAAGGTAAAGATCCCCTGGCGATTGCTGAACGCCTGGCAGAGCTGCATGTGTACATCGCCGGAAATGCGACGATTAAGTCGGCTTTTGATATGGCATTGTATGATCTGTCGGCAAAACATGCAAATCTTCCTTTGTATCGATTTTTACAAGGCGAGCGGCGCGAAATCGTTACGGATATTACACTTGGCATTGCATCGGCAGAAGAAATGGCTGCAAAGGCTTTGCGGCTCAAGGAAGGTAACGCTTTCACGTTAAAGGTCAAGTTGGGTAAAAATCCGCAAGATGATATAAGGCGAATCCAAGCTATCCGTCAGGCTGTTGGCTTTGATATTCCTATTCGTATCGATGCCAATCAAGGCTGGTCGTATGAAGATGCTGTCGAAGCTTTGCAGGGTATGGAAGCCTATAAAATTCAGTTTTGCGAACAACCTATGCGGACGTACAACGACCACTTATTGCCCGAGCTCCGTACGCAGACTATAGTGCCGATCATGGCCGATGAGTCGGTATATACACATCGTGATGCTGAACGCCTCTGCCGAAATGATGCCTGTGATTTCATCAATATCAAATTTTCCAAATCTTCGGGCATTTACGAAGCAATAAAGATTCAGGAGGTAGCTGCGGAATATAATATACCGTGTATGATCGGAGGGATGTTAGAAAGCCGTCTGGCGTTAGCGGCGAAAGTACATTTTGCTTATGCGGCGCCAAATGTAAAGTTTTATGATATGGATACTTGCATGATCGGACATCTGGAAGATCCTGTAGTGGGAGGTGCAAGGTATGATGGCTATAAAGTGTCGGTGTCGGACGATATTGGTATCGGCGCTGATATCGGTGCAGACTTTCTGGATCGTTGTGATAAATGGATCGTGTGATGGAGTGCAGAAACTACTGCAAAAGCATCATCTTGTAACCCATTCCTCTAACATTTTTTATTTGAATGTTGGGATCGTTAATGAGTAGTTTTCGTAATCGACAAACGAAGACATCTAAACTGCGTCCGGTAGCGATGGATTCAGTATCCCGTAGCTCGTTTACTACATCATCGCGCAGCAGTAAGGCGTTGCGTTTCTCGTAAAGCATCCGTAGCAATACACTTTGACGGTAAGATAGATTGATAACTTTATCTTCATATTGGAGTATTTGTCGTGCGGGATGCAGGATATACTTGCCTATATGAATGCAATCTGCAGGAAGTTTTCTCTTTTTCTTGACGTCTATCAGCGCGTTAATTCTCGCGATGAGCTCTTCCATAACAAATGGCTTTTTCAAATAATCATTACCTCCTACTTTGAAGCCATTCAGCAAATCTTCGGTTGATGTTCGGGCGGTCAGAAATATAATAGGAGTCAATGTATCTTGTTCTCTTATTTTTGAGGCAAAGGCGAAACCATCCAAACCGGGCATCATGACGTCCAGGATAACAATATCCGGTTTTTTTTGACGGAAGGAATCCAATGCTTCATTGGTTGTTGAAGCGTGCCGGACATTAAACTCTTTGATCTCTAAATTCAACATGACAACCTGTGCTAGCTTTACTTCGTCTTCAACGATCAATACATCAATCATATTTCTTGTTTTTTGGAATTTTAATGATAAAGGAGCTTCCACGGCCGTTCAGGCTTTTCAGCTTTATCGTTCCTTTGTGCTGCCGAACGATTTGTTTGACATAAGCTAAACCCAGACCAAAGCCTCTACTGTAACTGCCGTCGTCCTTTGGTATTCTGAAAAAAGGATCAAATATAAGCTCATGATAGGAATCGGGTATTCCGATTCCATCGTCTGAAATAACGATCTCTATAAATTCGCCCTCCCGCACATCCTGAGTCGTAATTCTGATATTTTTCGCTCCATATTTGATCGCATTGTCAAGAAGATTGGCGATGACATTTCCTAAATGCAATCGGTCCGCCCACAAATAATGTTCTTTCGTTATATTCCTGGTGATAAATTTAATTTCTTCGGTGTCAGTTCGGATGCCGGCTCTGGCGATACATTTCGATAAAAGCTCTTCTAAATTTATATAAGTATATTTTAGCTGCTTTTTTGAAGCATCGTCATCCTCAGCAACTTGCAAAACATTATCGATCATATCCGATAAGTGCTCAAGTTCCTCTCGTGCAATCTGCTGCAGTAGATCTCTTTTATCTGTTTCTTCTTTAGGATACTCTTGCAGGCCCTGTACAGCAGCATAAACCGTTGAAACTGGGGTTCTCAATTCGTGGGTCATCTGGTTTACAAAGGTTTTCCGGAGTTCTGCAAGTCTATCTTGTCTAGAGATGATCTGAAATAAATAGACGAAACATCCTAAGATCGTCAAGACCAAAAAGACGGATATCGTCAGTTGCCAGCTCAGACTGTATAATGAATACTGCCATGGGAGAAACAGCGTCAATGAAATAAATTGGCCTTGCTTGCGATCGATTAGTAAAGGACGAACGGTAAGGACTGTTCCGTTTATTGACTTTACAGGAACCCGAATGGCCGAATTTCGTATGATATTGCCTTCCGAAGTTAAGAATCCATCGTCTTTTACGGTCATAATATCAAGCTTGAAATTTGTTTTTGGCGAGGTGTCATTTAACCTTTTTTGTATTTTGTCATACAAGGTGGCGTAGGATGTGCTATCAAATGTAACCTGATTAAAAAGAAAGCCCGGAAGAAGGTGACGGGGGCGGAGAGGCAATCCTGAAGGAGCTTCCGCGGAAACCGGATTATCCGGGAATGGTAGTGGTAGTATCTTCTCGTGGAGCCGTTCCATAATGTCAGTAAGCGAATCTACCGATACATTAGGATACACTTTAACCAATTCTTCGAATAACTGTTTCTCTATAAAAAAAGTTGGTTTCATTGGTCTTCCGCTGTTCTCCGAACTACCATTATACTGTGTCTGCACATATTCCTGGATCGCGTCAAATAATACGCGTTCCGCAGATGATACCGTATTTTCTATGTGTTTGTGGTAACTACCATATAGCCAGGATCCCAATATGAGAATAATGCCGATTCCAGATATACCCAAGGGGATAAATATTAATTTAAGTCTTTCTTTCATTATTTGTTAATACATATATCTTCGATGGTTTCCGGGCATGATATCGATTGCAAAAAAACAAAAAAGTTTGCTGTATATGAGCGTTAATTTTTGCTAAATACTTGATTTAACCATATTTAACGCTATGAAACTTTGGTTAACATTAAATATAAACACCTTTGTAGCGGATGTAATTCACTACTAAATATGGGTTGTTTAAGGATACTTTATTATTGCTTTTTCAGGCTGTTCATTTTAGCTATTGTAAGCCCGTTGAATGCTTGTAAGCAGGAAGGTGATATCAACCTTGGGATTACGAACGAGATTATCGGAACTAATGTTGTAGACACACTGACGGTCGATGCCAGCACGTTCCTTTTGGATCCATTGCCAACTACCGGACAGGGCGTTTTATTGGTTGGAAATTTGTATGATCAGGATCTCGGAAGCATTAAATCCCTATCGTATTTTAGGTTGTCTAATGAACAGATCTCGTCAACCAGCTTGCCCGATAACGCCTCTTATGATTCCTTGTCGATCGTACTTTTCCATAATGGGTACTCTTACGGCGATACTACAAAAACGATCCGTTTTAATCTGCACCGTGTTACGGAAGATATTGAGCCCTATGAGTTTCCTATCGCGCTGGAAGATGACGAATATCCTGTTTTCATAAGTGGTGGAACGACCCTGTTGGCCGATCGAAAATTCGAATACGAAAGCCAACCTCTGGGTTCGGTATTGTTAACACCACGGCCAAATACGGTCGGTAAAGATACCGTAGCTATGCGTTTGGATGATACGTTTGGGCAGACACTTTTTGATATGGCTTTAAATAATGATAGCAGATTGACCGTGCAAGAAGATTTTGTCAATTTTTTCAAAGGACTGGTACTTGTGCCTGCCGATGAAGGAGGTGCTGTCATTGGATTCAAAGATTCCATAGCGTTTCATATCCATTATTCCTATGAAGGTCAGGGGGATGGTATGCGTGTGAAGGGGATTGTTAATTTTCCGATAGGTTCGAGCAGCTATCAATTCAATCATATCGTATCCGATCGTATAGGGACTTCTTTAGCTGCATTGTCCTATCAAAACGATAATATATCATCTTCGCTGACTGGAAACCGCACCTATATACAAGGTGGATCCGGTATAGTAACCCGTTTAAGGTTCCCTTCGGCACGAACACTTGTCAATGACGGTTTAATAGCCGTAAACAAGGCGCAGTTGTTTATAGAAACAGATCAACCCACTCATGGTCCCTTTCCTCCTCCCGGTTCGCTGATATTGCTAAGGGCAAACCGTTACGGTACACCTACGTCAATTTTATCTTCTGATAGTCAGGGGGGGCAGAGCGGGTACTATCAATTGATTGATCAATCAGGTGGATCAGGCAAAGGTCAATATATATTTGATCTAACAACATATATCAGCAGTCTTCGGAATGCCCAGATAGATGATACAGAGAGTCTTTTGCTGAGTTTGCCTATAGCGAGTCTGATGTCCTCGATAGATCGTCTGAATATTGCGGAATTGAACGGGAAACCGGCAATTAAATTACAGGTAGTTTACACAAAAATATACAATAATTAAAATATGAATACAAATTGGTTAATTAAGTTGCTTCTGCTTACGATGGTGTTATTTGTTGGTGTATCTTGTTCCAGCGATGATGATGATGATCCTGATGAATGGACAAAAAGTGCTGACTTTGAAGGACTGCCCCGTAGTGGTGCAGCGGGTTTTACCATAGATGGTTATACGTATCTCACGACAGGATACGGGACAAGTTCGAACAGATTTGTAGATACCTGGCGCTTTGATCCGGAGCGTCAAAACTGGCAACGTGTGGCTGATTTTCCCGGTGCGGCACGCAATAATGCAGTATCTTTTGTGCTGGATGGGAAAGGTTATGTAGGATTAGGTACTAATTCCAGTGTGATGTTTCAAGATTTTTATGAATATGATCCGGGTACAGATACATGGACGCGCGTTGCTGACTTTGAGGGGGCAGCACGTTATGGAGCGGTGGCATTCACGTTGAATGATCTGGGGTACGTGGGCACTGGAAAAGATATGGATGGACAGGATTACAACGATTTCTATGCCTATACCCCAGACGCTAACGGAGGAACCTGGACGAAGGTCGCCAGCACACCCAACAAACGTTCGTTTTCCTTTGTCTTTGTCCTGAATGGTCTGACGTACCTTGGCGGAGGGACTTCCAATAATCAAAATGTGGCTACGTTCTACTCGTTTGACGGCACATCGTGGGTAGAAAAAGAACCTTTGTCCGGACGCGATGATGATTATACCTATAGTTTAAACAGGTTGAGCCCATCTGTATTTGTTTTGAACGGACATGCCTATATATCCGGTGGATTAGCATCCAACAATGGATCCCCCATCGGCACGACCTGGAGATATGTACCTTCAGGTGATTATTGGGAAGAGCATCAGGCATTTTTAGGATCATATCGACATCAAACGATCACTTTCGTTTACGATGGGGCGGCATATATCGTGACAGGGCGTAGTGGTAGCTCACCTTTTTACGACATGTGGCGATTTACACCGAATCCATGGTAATATAATCTATAATGATATGAAAATGAAAAAGATACTGTCTCTTTGCTTCTTGATGTTTGTTTTATCAAACGGGGTCTTTTCGCAAAATTGGAAGTTGAACTATGGAGGAGCTATAGGCGTGACAAACTCAAATTATATATTGGAAAATATCAGTAGTGGCGTAGGTCGGTCTGCCTCTTCTACTGTCAATGGACAGCTGACGGGCTGGGTTACTCTTTCTCCCAATGCCTATTTCGGATTGGAAACAGGAGCCTCAATTGTCGGCCTTGGGGCTAAATTAAACCAGTCGGAATTTGGTAATCGAGAGATCCTTCAGCATACTTATTGGCTGCAGGTTCCTTTCAATTTTGTTGGCAAATTACCGTTAAGGGATTCTAGTGAATTCTTTCTAAAAGCTGGCGGTTATGTTGGACTTGGAATAGCTGGGAAAAATACTATTCCGGATAGCTATACAGGTTCGGCAAGACGTGAATTCTCTTTTGACAAAGATGGAACCCAGAAGGGACTTGATGTCGGATGGAGTATAGGCTTGGGGTATAAACTTAAGTCAGGGTATTTGATTCATTTGGGATATCAGCGGGGGCTATTCAATTTGGCGCCGACAGCGGCATCTTATGAACAAAGGAATCGAGCTTATACAATCGGTATCGGCTACGAGTTTTAAGGAAAAAAGGAAATATCCCATTGACTCAAAATAATTATATTTAGATTTGTCTAGATATATAAGTTTAAAAGGCGATACGCATGAGTTGGAATATAGGTACGGCCGAG
>JBEBVG010000141.1:0-7552 GCA_040392845.1 Sphingobacterium sp.
AGAAAAACATAAATCCCAGACCGTACAACGATGCCATTTTCGCTGCGGCAATCCCATATAGCCGAACCTGAATAGCCCGCACTTTGATTCTGAATCAACCGACGGATCAATCGGCCGTTTTCCGAAAATATGGAAATGTTTAGCATATACCGTGGATGTTCAAATTCATAGTTGATTACCAGAAAATCTTCAAATCCATCGTCGTTGGGAGATACTGTCTTCGAGGTAAGAGAAAAGTTGTTTTTCTCAAAAGTGACATCGTTTTGTGTTGAGTTTTTATAACCAGGAGTCGCTCCTCCGCTCAAAGTTGATGCTGATAGGAAGTTATTTTTTCCATTGGTTGGTTCATCCGGTGATTGTCTTTCAAGAGAAATGCCTTTCGTATTCTTAAGAAAGGGTTGATGCATGTCGGCATGGTAATAGAGTGAGTCAACCTGACCTTCTGGTGAGGATAAGATTACTGTGCCCTGCTCATTGGGATAAGCAGGTAGGTGGGACATAGCATGGATGTATTGATTTTCTCCTTTTTTGTATTGCTTATACAGCAGGTTGGGATCTGTGGTCAATGCAAGGTATTGCCCCGCATCCAGAAGAAGTGTTTCGCTACTGATAGGATAAGACCCGAGTTTCCAATGTTGTAAATTGATGGTATGTCCGCTTCGGTTGAATATTTCTACAAAATCAACGCCTCCCTTCCAGGGGTTAAAAAGGACTTCATTAATCACAACATCATTGTAATATAGTTTTCCCGACCGGAGTAGGGGTATTTCCTTCAGGACGATCGGTTGTGTACACCATTGGAGGTCGCTGCATCGGAGGTGGTATAACTTATTTTGTTGAAAAGGTATATTAAAATATAAGTATATACTGTCCTGGGATGGGGAGACCGTTAATTTGGTAGGACTACCGATCTCAGGAAAGACTTCAAATTTTTCTACAGCAAGATCGAGATGCGCTGTTGTCGCGTTGAAAGCAATAATAAGTTTGGTCTCCTCAATCTTCGTCGCGACAACCTGAATGGTAGTTGCGTGATAACGATCGACAATGGCATTTGGCTTGCAAGGGGAGCCACCTAAAGGATTTATCGAGGCGGCCCAGTTAGTAGCAATGTCACAAGACACGTCGGGATTGATACGCTCCAGGCTCCAGCCGCCCTTCTTTTTAAGCGAATCATCGTACGAGTTGTCGGAATAAACAACCTCGTCAATAAGCTGACTTCCTTGTATTAAGACGATACTTGTTCCTTTATTGTTAAGAGCCTGCCAATGGCTTAAAGCCAATGTATTACCGAATACTTCAAATTGCTGTTGCGCTTCCTCACTGCAAAGCAATACAAATTGGTGAGGAGAGAGCCGATAAGAAGGAAGTTCGATACTACGCCCACCTACCGTTAGATGATATTCCTGTAAGTTGACAACATCAGCACTATTATTGAATAGCTCAATGTATTCAAATGGCGGTAGTTGACCATTATTGGGATTAGCCATGATTTCATTGATGATAACAGATGTTTGGGCAGATAACTCATGTTGCAAACCAGCCCCCGCCAGACAATAGATGATATATCGAAAAAGACAAGACATTTAATATAATAGAAATATTACCTTGTGTAAAAGTAATAAAAATTGTGTTAAAAACAATTATAATATCTTTTTAATTATAGTATTTTACAACATTCTGATTTTTAAAACTAGTTATTATTAAATAACCAGAGCTTAATCAAGTAGTGAAGCTATGCTGAGATAGGCTTCCATATTGATAAAATCGTAAAAAAAAGACAGAATTCGACGTTATGAAAGTCAAAACCCTGTTATTTTTTGAAAATTTTAAAAAAAGTATACAAATGAACCGTATAAATTTGCTATGTTTGAAATCCAAATAAAGGGAGTATAAAATAAAAATGAAATTTAAATTAATTTTAGTACAATGAAAGTAGCAGTAGTAGGCGCGACAGGTCTTGTCGGGTCAGAAATGTTGAATGTATTAGCGGAACGTAATTTCCCCGTAACCGAATTGATTCCCGTTGCGTCAGAACGTAGTAAAGGAAAGGAAATCGAATTTAAGGGAAAGAAGTTCAAGGTTGTTACTCCCACAGAAGCCATTGCAATGAAGCCAGATGTAGCTTTATTCTCTGCTGGAGGAGGAACTTCGACAGAATATGCTCCTTTATTTGCTGAAGCTGGAATTACTGTCATCGACAACTCTTCCGCATGGCGTATGGATCCGACAAAGAAACTGATTGTACCGGAAGTGAATGGTGATGTGTTGACCGAAGAGGACAAAATTATTGCAAACCCCAACTGTTCGACCATTCAGATGGTAGTCGTGTTGAAGCCATTGCATGACAAATATAAAATCAAACGTGTTGTTGTGTCGACATACCAATCGGTTACCGGTACCGGTGTAAAGGCTGTACAACAATTGAATGACGAACGTGCGGGAATAGAAGGAGAGAAAGCATATCCTTATCCTATTGACCTGAATGTTATCCCTCATATTGATGTATTCCAGGATAATGGATATACAAAAGAGGAGATGAAGATGATCTTAGAAACCAATAAAATCATGCAGGACGATAGCATCAAGGTTACAGCAACGACGGTGCGTATTCCGGTAATGGGAGGGCATTCCGAATCGGTAAATATCGAGTTTGAAAATGATTTCGATTTGAATGAACTACGTCAGGTATTAGGAAGTCAGGAAGGACTTGTTGTAGTCGATAACCCGGCTAACCTTGAATACCCGATGCCAAAAGACGCTCATGGTAAAGACGAAGTGTTCGTTGGTCGTATCCGCAGAGACGAGACCCAGCCGAATACGGTCAACTTGTGGATCGTAGCAGATAACTTAAGAAAAGGTGCAGCGACAAATGCAGTACAAGTGGCCGAATTGTTAAATAAGAAATCACTTATTTAGTCAAATACGAATCGTATAAAAAAAGGCGCGGCTCTGAAAATCTCAGAGCCGCGCCTTTTTGTTCTTATATTATTGAACGACTAGCGTACAGGTGTAAACACCCAGTTGTCGTCAAATTTAGAACTTCCGTTCCCGCCTGTGGCCACATAGCCTTTTCCACCGATAGAGAATGCCACGGCACCCTCCCGGGAAGAGCCTTGAAATGCTTGATGTTTGTCTGTCCAACTATCCGAAGCAGGTTCATATTTCCAAACAGTGCCTAATGCATAGCCTTTGGAACCTCCAACAACATAACCGTAGTTTCCGATAGCAAATGCAGCCGCACCTTGACGGGTAATATCATACGTATAACTGTCGTCATTTCTATTGATTGTTGCCTTTTCTTCCCATTTTGTACCATCGAAAGAATAAAAATCATCTGGGTATTGACCGTTGTCTAATCCTCCACCAACATATGCTTTATCACCGATAACAAAAGCAAAAGCATTAACACGTTTTGATTTGAACTGGGCAGGTACTGCAGTCCAAGACTTGGTGCTAGGATCAAACCGGTAAAAGTCACTTAAGTTCTTTCCGCTTTCTTTTGCACCCAATCCCACATAACCATGACCACTTAAAGAAAAAGCTACTGCGCCAAAACGATAAGGATCCGTGGGGAGCTCATTTGCAAGCAATGTCCAAGTGTCGCCAGCAGGGTCATATTCCCAGAAGTCGCTGAGTGCTTTGCCATCCTTATCAAGTCCGAGACCCACATATCCTTTATTACTTACTGAAAATCCCACAGCGTTATGACGGGCTTCACCGGGAAAATCTTCAATACGTGCCCATTGTTCATTGGAGAATGACCATGCATCAGCTAGTCTAGTACCATTATTAAGAATACCACCCACGATATAACCGGTCTCTCCAATCTGGAAAGAAGCAGCATGGCTTCTATTATCTCCCGTAAATACAGTAGACCTTACCCATTCCGTAGGTCCGGTATCAGTTGTCGTATCTGTATCATCACTCTTCTTACATGCATTGAACGTCAAAGTAAACGCACAGGCTAAAAAAAGAAATAGCCAATTTTTCTTGTTCATAAATTATTTAAATTTAGTATATAGAATGTTTAATTTTATTTTGGGTTGATTATTATCATCTTTTGCAATCATAGCCATATTAGTCGTCCCGAATAGATTAGGGGATGATACGGCGAGATACAGACATGTTTCCGCATAAGCGACATCATTAATCGTTTCAATATAATTGATCAGATTAAAAATGTACTTTGTTTTCTTCCCGAAGGGATCTCCCGGAATAATCGTGGCTGTCTGAATGCTTGTTGACATCGGCGAACGAACAAACGAAATAGGAACTCCGGTATGCTTATTGGCAATGAAAAGCATCAATGCATTAGGGTTGGGAAAAGCACCGTAATTTTGACCCGTTGTTTCTATCTCCAATTCAATTTTGTTGACTGCCACGTTAGGTTCGTTTAGAAACTGCCTTAACGAGTTAAACTCCAATTTCGCTACAACGCCCGTACCGGCCTGAAGAAAGATATCGCCATTGGTACTGCTGCTCTTTAGTTCCCTGTTATCCGGATCACGATCCAAGGTAGCAAAAGCTGTTCCCGATCTGTCGTAGGTGATGTTATTGTATTGGTAGGCACTAGATCCCGCGTATATTGTCTTTTCACCTGTTTTTGTAAAGCCGTCACTTCCGGGATACGTATAATTCAAGTCTACAAATACGGTGTCATTTAGTCCCAGTATAGCGGTATTATTGTCATCTGGTACGACCACCAGCCCTTTCAGATATTGTTGAAAGTTATCATTAGAGGACACGGCAGCATCTCCTGATCTAATTTTATTGAATAAATCTTCTCCAAAAGCATGATCCAATGAAATACGCAATGTATCTCCTGCGCTTATTCTTGGATTGAAAGATAACGATCCAAGCGCGGTTGCATCATAATCAAACGTCTGATCCGAAAAAATAGTTGCACCTGTCACATATACCGGCGTGTTAACGATGCCCGGTATGACTGGGATTGTTTTAGTTTCAATTGTTTCCGTGACACGATGTACATGAAATTCCTGCGATTGCAAAGTGTCCCCGTAGTAGTATTTTGAAGCATGGGGCGTTAATACGAGGTCAACGGACTCGAAAGTTGCATTTTCAGGAATATCATTTGTGAAGGAAGTTAATGCTAGCCTAAAATAGGTCGAAGCAATTGTAGTACCGATATCAGGGTGATTTGTTTTTCCAACGAGCAGTGTACCAGTATTGGCCGTAGGAAGATATTCAAGTTGTACTGTCGATGTACTTATGGAAAGTGAATCTACTAACGTGACCCCTAGATTTTCGTCAGGACTACCGAGCGACATACCCATCTCCTTATTACAGCTACTGATGGTAAAAAGCAAAAGCCCTGAGAAAGAAAATAAAATATAGCTAAGTCGTGTTAGTTGCTTCATAAATTTTTGCTATCTGCAAATGTAAGTAATCCACACTGTTAATATGTGTTATAATATGTTAAATGTCACTAAAACAGTACGAGGTGCAAATCTAACAATTAAATTTGTTTTTAATCATGTTAAAAAAGTATAAAATATTGACGGCTCTGATAGTCGTTATATGGCTGGGAATAGTACTCATCATATCCATATGGCTATATAGTATTTATAAAACCAAGCAAGAGGCTTTAGTGTCCGACGTGGAAAGATCTCTGTTCAACACTGTTCAATCCTACTTTCAGTCCGAGGATAGGGTAAAGGAAAATAATAGCCGCCCTTTCGATCGGGACGGAACAGCCTTTATCACGGAAGTTCATAAATACTACCCCAATGTCGATCAGGAAAAACTAAAAGAAGTGTGGGATAGTGTGCGCAGCGAGCGGACACGATATTGGAGCAAGCGGCGCCCCTTTTTCATGTTACAGAATTTGGATTTCGAAGAAGATGATCTCGCACAAGTTGCTGAACAGTTCGACAAAACCTTGAAATCTAAAGGAGTACTGGCAAAGGTCGAGGTAAATATGTTGTCGGCAAATGATGATGAAGGCAACGGCGGACGTAAGCGGTATGAAATAACACCTGAGGGCGATATCAGGACACGCCCGATATTGATCAATCCGGAGAAGAATCTGCTGCTGTTTGCTACGATCCAGCAACCTTTTATCTACGTAATAGGAAAGATGGCGTTACAGACGACGATGTCCGTTATATTGGTTCTAGCCTTAATTGCGATATTTAGCTATCTGCTCTATACCATCAATAGGCAAAATAAGATGGCCGTCTTGCGGAAGTCTTTTGTAAACAATATGACGCATGAACTTAAGACCCCTGTCGCGACGGTTATGGCTGCTATCGAAGCAGTACAACGCTATGGTGCCAAAGATGATAAAGAGAAGATGTCACGTTATCTGGAGATATCCCACCGTGAGCTGGAGCATTTGTCTTCGTTGATCGAGCGTGTGCTGCAATTGGATATGGATGGCGTCCATGGTCTTGTGCTGGATAAGGTAAACTTCGATCTTACCCTTCTGATGCAACAATGTATAGATACTGCAAAATTGAGCTGCCAAAAACCGATTGCAATTGACTTGCGTGCCGATAATGCTGTATTATACTTTGGTGACCCTGCCCATATCAAGAATGTATTCAGCAACCTCCTGGATAATGCCATAAAATATTCACACGAAAAAGTAGATATTACCGTCCATATCGAAGAGTCCAAAGACAAAATAACGGTTATCGTTAAAGATCACGGACAGGGAATAGAAGAAAAATATATAAGCGACATTTTTGATATGTTTTTCAGGGTTCCCGTAGGAAATTTACACCCTGTAAAAGGGTTTGGGCTGGGGTTGTCTTATGTGAAGCTCATCGTGGATAAACACGGTGGGCATGTAGATGTACAAAGCAAACCCAAAGAGGGGACAACATTCAAAATTACATTGCCAAAATTGCCTGTATGATAAAAGTATTATATGTCGAAGACGAGCAAAGCCTTGCACTCATTGTTGCGGACAGCCTCGAAGACTATGGCTTTGAAGTTATGCACCGGGAGAACGGTCAGGACGCTCTTGCGCTGTTCCGCAAAGATAAACCCGATATCCTGGTGATCGATATCATGATGCCCCTGATGGATGGTTTTACCTTAGCTGCCGAAATTCGAAAAATTGATTTGCAAGTACCTATCCTTTTTCTCTCGGCAATGACACAAACGGAAGATGTCGTCAAAGGATTTCATCTGGGCGCAAATGACTATGTACGAAAACCATTCAAAATCGAAGAACTGATTGTTCGTATTGAAGCCTTAGCAAAGAAAACCCGGAAAATAGGACCTCAGGTACTTTATATTGGCGATTACGTGTTGGACACCAACCGGAATACGTTGACATTTGATGGCAAAAAGGAGAAGCTCTCTTTCCGGGAGTGCGAATTATTGCGACGCTTGTTTGAAAATAAGGATACTGTGGTTGCACGGGAAGACATCGTCCGTGCCTATTGGAGCGATGATACCTATTTCACCGGAAGGAGCCTCGATGTATTTATCAGTCGTATTCGCAAGTATTTAGCCAAAGATCCCCGAATCACTATTACCAACATACGTGGGATAGGCTATATGATGAGTATCAGAACTTTCT
>JBEBVG010000142.1:0-7455 GCA_040392845.1 Sphingobacterium sp.
TATATTTTTTCATGAAATTGTATTCAAAAGATCTGGTGCAAAAATATTAGAATATTTTGTAATTACTTTATTCAAAGTCTGTTTTTTACGAAGATAGAATTAATCTGACATAGATAACGTCGTTTAACGATTTTTAACGGATTGGAGAGGATACTTACCGTTTAATACGTTCATCGAAAATAAAAGGTTCAGTTTGTAATAGTTTGATCCTTTTAAAATCAGGATGCAGTGGGTTGATCAGGTAATTATATTCCATGTCTATAATGGAAGAAGGAACTTTCAATACGGCCGTTTCCTTATCGGAAATCCATCCGTCACCTATCTTTTGTGTAAGGATTACTTTATCATAATCTTTCCAATCATTATGCAGTAGGCCTGTATCTATCGTTTTGATTTTCATGGTATCAGGTATCTCTATGATCATGATCCTAAAAAGAGCGCTTAGGCCCAGCTGATTTCGATGTACTACGTTTTCCAGACAAGCCAGGGATCTTGAAGCAGCAGTATATATCATCTGTATATCATTAGAACTCCAGCGGGCCGCCCGTCCCGAAGCTTTCAGGTCTGTAGAAAATTTCGCTAATGTAATTCTGTAAACTTTCACGCCGATGTTATGACAGCGCTCCGTATGCGATGCGGATAAGCTCTTCTTCTATCAGATCAATGCCGGTGATCGTATCCATTAAATCAAAAGGAATCTGATTACCTAAGCCTATAGAAGAGGTGTTGAGCCATTCTGTAAAAGCTTTGACAGAGCCAAAAACCTCTGCCCCTTTATGAAAGAGAGCAAAAGATTTAAGGAGCTTTTCACTTAAGGGGGCATCTAATTTTAAATCCTGGACAGCATAATTCTGTATGGTTTTGACCGTAGTTTTAAAGGTTTCTTGAAATTCGTCGTAAGTGAAGCCCGAAAGGACAATGAAATCTAAAGCAGCCTTAGCATTTAAACCCTGTTTAGAGCTATTGAGTAGTGCTACCGGGCTATTGGATAGGGTACCATAATGTGTCATAGTCTCTTCTACTCTAGACACATCGGCTTGCTGGGAGGTATATAACTTTGTGGTTTTTTTCCTTTTTTTTTCCATATCACTAATTTAGTGTTTTTTTTCTTTGTATAAAAGAATTTTTTCCGTTTATTCTGAATTATTCCTCTCCCTGTATCTTATAATGTCCCATATATCGCACGATACTATTTGCCCGGCTATTGACATAGTTTGAAGGTCGACGTGCATCCCACTTTCGCGGATTAGGGAGGATAGCAATAATTAATGCAGCTTGTTTTTTAGAAAGACTGCGGGCAGATTTGTTAAAATAATAATGTGCTGCGGCCTCGGCGCCATAGACACCTTGGCCCATTTCAATGACATTAAGATAGACTTCGAGAATACGTTTTTTACTCCAGAATAATTCGATCAGAAAAGTGAAATAAGCTTCCAGGCCTTTTCTAAGCCATGACCGTCCCGGCCAAAGGAAAACATTCTTTGCAACTTGTTGGCTAATGGTACTTCCGCCACGCAGCCTTTTGCCTTGTCTGTTTCGTTCAAAGGCTTCCCGGATAGCATCTGTGTCGAAGCCATGATGGTTCAGGAACCGTGCATCTTCTCCGGCAATGGCTGCTTTTTTGAGATTATCGGAGAGCTCATCATAGTTCATCCAATCTTTTTCGATCTTGAAACCTTTGCCGGCAGCCCTCCATTCAAAACCTCGCTTTATCATCAGGTAAGTTAGTGGTGGGTTGATGAATTTTAAAGTCAATACCCAGAATAAGGTTATCCCGAAAAAGCCTGCAACTATCCTGATCGACCATTTTTTCACGATGATCTTCCAAGCTGTAATGTTTTTTGTTTTTCGTTTGTTTGTTTTTCTGCGAATAGCCATTCTTTGGATAAGTTTACTGCAAAAAAACGAATTTATTGCCATTTCCCTTCATTTATCTTATTTTTACGACGCAACTTAAAACTGATACCATTGGCTAAAGCGAAGAAAGAAACCCCTTTAATGCAACAGTATAATAGCATCAAAGCGAAATATCCGGGTGCATTACTGTTGTTCCGTGTAGGTGATTTTTACGAAACATTTGGTGAGGATGCAATCAAAGCAGCTGGTATACTGGGTATCGTGTTGACCAAAAGAGGTAATGGTTCTGAATCGGAGACAGCATTAGCTGGGTTTCCGCACCATTCACTGGAAACTTATCTTCCCAAATTGGTTCGTGCAGGGCAACGAGTAGCGATCTGTGATCAGTTAGAAGATCCTAAGCAAACGAAGACTATTGTCAAGCGAGGAGTTACAGAGCTGGTAACACCAGGTGTGTCCTATAGTGACAACATCGTACAGCAAAAGTCAAATAATTACCTTGCTTCTCTTTTTATAGAGAAAAATGTGATAGGCGTTTCATTCCTGGATATATCTACCGGTGAATTTTTAGTAGCGCAAGGTAATATAAGTTATATAGATAAATTACTGCAGGGCTTTAAACCTACGGAGGTTATCATGCCACGCAAGCAGTCCAAAGAGTTTCTGGAGTATTTTGGTAGTCAATATTACACCTATTTTTTGGATGAATGGCCGTATACGGGTGATTATGCAGAAGAAACGTTGCTCAAGCATTTTGAAGTAAACTCCCTGAAAGGTTTCGGTATCGAACGTATGCCATTAGGTGTTATTGCAGCGGGGGTAGCGCTCCATTACCTGAACGAAACTGAACATCGCAACCTACAGCATATCTCGCATATCGCACGGATAGAAGAAGAGCATTATATGTGGCTGGATCGTTTTACGATCCGTAATCTGGAGTTGATAAGTTCTGCCAATGAGAATGCAACAACATTATCAGATGTGTTGGATGAAACCTCTTCCCCAATGGGTGCCCGGTTACTGAAGCGGTGGATTGTCATGCCATTAAAAGATGCGGCTTCGATTCAGGAGCGCTTGAATATCGTCGATTATTTTTATCAACAGAAGGAACTGCGTGAAGAATTGATTCGGGAAATCAAGCATGTAGGGGACCTGGAAAGACTGATCAGTAAAATAGGACTGCAAAAAGCCAATCCTCGCGAGATCATACAGCTAAAGAGAGCACTCTATGCTACTGAGAAGTTGAAGGAATTAACTCGCTCCACAGCGTCGGAATCATTGCATATGATCGCCGAAGAACTGGATCCATGTGCTATCATACGGGATAAAATTGAAAAGACTGTACAGGGAGAGCCACCGGTAGCCCTGAATAAAGGGAATGTCATCGCAGAAGGAATCGATGAAGAGCTGGATAAGTTGCGTAAAGTTGCATTTGGAGGTAAGGGTTATCTTTTAGAAATCCAGCGCCGTGAGTCGGAAGCTACGGGAATTCCCTCCCTAAAGATAGCTTTTAACAATGTGTTCGGGTATTATCTGGAGGTAACGAATACGCATAAAGATAAAGTACCTGAAGGATGGATCCGTAAGCAAACCCTGGTAAATGCTGAACGCTATATTACGGAAGAGCTGAAAGAGTATGAAGAACAAATACTTGGTGCAGAGGAAAAAATACAACTTATAGAAAACCGTATTTATGCGGAGCTTTTGGTAGCGATTGCAGTATATATTAAGCCTATACAACGCAATGCACAGCTTATTGCAAAACTCGATGTACTCCTCAATTTTGCGGTCATTGCAGAAAGAAACTATTATATCAAGCCTGAAGTCTCGGAAGGCAAAATAATTGATATCAAAGGAGGTCGTCATCCCGTTATCGAGCGAAATCTGCCTATAGGAGAGGACTATATCACGAACGATACGTATCTTGATCCCGAGAGCCAGCAGATTATTATCATTACGGGGCCTAATATGGCAGGTAAGTCAGCTTTATTGCGACAGACGGGCTTGATTGTGCTTATGATGCAGATAGGGTCGTTTGTACCTGCTAAAGAAGCCCGGATTGGGCTGGTCGATAAAATCTTTACCCGTGTAGGTGCCTCAGATAATTTATCCTCCGGAGAATCCACATTTATGGTCGAGATGAATGAAACTGCCAGCATCATGAATAACCTCTCCGATCGAAGCCTGATTTTGTTGGACGAGATAGGACGGGGTACCAGTACCTATGATGGAATTTCAATTGCCTGGGCTATTGCCGAGTTTTTGCATAACCATCCGTCAGCGCGGGCCAAGACCTTATTTGCGACACATTATCATGAGCTCAATGAGCTAAGCAATTCGATGTCCCGCATCAAGAACTTCAATGTTACGGTAAAGGAAGTCAATAATAAGGTGATCTTTTTACGTAAATTGGTGCCGGGAGGGTCGGAACATAGCTTTGGTATCCATGTGGCCAAGCTGGCAGGGATGCCAGCTAAGCTGATAGGAAGAGCTTCGGAAATACTGACTCGTTTAGAGCAAGAGCGAACAGGTGGCGAAAAAATCAAAGACAGCATGCGTAAAATTCAGAAGCAAGCTTACCAGCTGCAGATGTTCGCCATCGATGATCCCATTTTGGAAAAAATTCGGGATATGCTAAACAATCTGGATGTCAATACATTGACACCGGTAGAGGCATTGATGAAACTGGATGAAATTCAGCGACTATTGAAGAATTAAACGCAACGCTATTTATAGAGGGACAAGATACCCAGCGTAAGCTCTTGGTTGAATTGGCCGATACTGGTCTCTTTTAACATTCGCGTAAGTTCATTTCTGATTTTTTTGAATTCATGGTGCAGAGGACATGGTTGTTTCTCGGAGCAAAAATCCAGACCTAGACCGCAACCTTCAAATATTTCTTTACCATCGATGGCTTCCACAACATCCGACAGGGGACGTTTAAGATCGACTGAGTCCATGAAGAAGCCTCCGTTCGGACCTTTAGCAGATTGAATGATACCCCCTTTGCTCAGTTGTTGTAATATTTTCCCTAGGAAGGCCTGTGGCGATTTGATATTTTCTGCAATCTCTACTATACTTACACGTCTTCCTTTATGTGAACTTTGAGCAATATAGAAAACAGCCCGCAAGGCATACTCACACGTTTTGGAAAAAACTCCCATTTTTAGTTTTTTTGAATTTTAGGTATAAAGATAGGGTATCCTATCTACTCTTGTAGCAATCTTGAAGATATTTTTGTAAGATGAGTACATGCGCGTGTTCTTCATCTTTGGCAGCGTATAGGAGGGTGATAAGAGGCTTCTCTTCCCATTTATCCAGATAATGGGGAATACTTTCATTTTGCTTTAATTCGTCCAGGTACTGCCCTTTGAACTTTCCCCAACGTTCGGGTATGTGAGCGTACGCTGTTCGTATTTCTGTTGATGGGGCGATGTCCTTAGCCCATTCATCAATATGGGCGTCTTCTTTTTTTATACCCCGTGGCCACAGGCGGTCAACGAGGACACGAAAGCCGTCCTTTTTGTCCGCAGCTTCATATATACGTTTGATGTTGATTTTAGGTGTAGTCATCGTGATAGCTTAACAAAGTTAGGCAATATTAGTTTTAGAAAAAAGTAAGTATGTTGTACCGTCATTTTGTCACAAAAATGATTGTTTTTAAATTTTGATAAAGCCGTTTTGACTATTTTGAATATCTTTATAACGCATGATTGTCATCTATATTGGGAATGGAACAATATTTGGCAATAGATTAAGAAAGAAAAAAAGAAAATATATGACTATTTGGTTTTTGTTGATTGGGATCGGTATCATAAGTATGATCGTCCAGACGAGATTTAAAAACAAGTTTAAAAAATATTCGGAAATGCCGTTAACGTCGGGCTTGTCGGGTGCAGAAATTGCGCAGAAGATGTTGCATGATAATGGGATTTATGATGTGAACATTATTTCTGTTGAAGGGCAGCTTACAGACCATTATAACCCATCCAACAGAACGGTAAACCTGAGTCCGGAGGTATATCACGGGCGTAGTGTAGCAGCTGCAGCTGTTGCTGCCCATGAGTGTGGCCATGCCGTACAGCATGCTGCAGCGTATTCCTGGTTGCAATTTCGTTCAGCCATGGTTCCTATGGTCAGTTTTGCCTCGAAGATTACCTCATTTACATTGATGATCGGTGTTCTGTTGGCCATTTTTTCGGAAAATTATCTGTTGCTGACTATTGGTGTTGGCGCTCTGGCAGTGACGACGCTGTTCAGTTTTATTACGTTACCAGTCGAATTTGATGCATCAAAACGTGCACTTGCCTGGTTGGACCGTGCGAATATAACACATTCTTCAACGGAGCACGATGGTGCTAAAGATGCTTTGAAATGGGCAGCAATGACCTATGTAATAGCAGCTTTGTCCGCTTTGGTAACCTTATTGTACTACGCAAGCCTTTTATTAGGGAGAAGAGACTAAATAAAATATAATAACATAAAAAAAGCTGCAACATGCAGCTTTTTTTATATCGTTTAGACGATGAAATTCCAACCAAAAGGATCATCAATCTTTCCGTAACGGAGTTGATTCAGATAGTCTAAAACTTTATTTGAAAATTCACGCCCTTCTACAGGGGGAAGAGTATAGTCCTGTCCATTGTACCCGATACGGTCTATATGCGTCACGGTAGCAGCTGTTCCTGCGGCAAAAGCTTCGGACACTGTACCATTTTTTATTCCGTCGATTAATTCCTGTACCGATACCTTCCGTTGTTCTGCTTTGTATCCCCACTGTTCAGCAAGTTCCATAATTGTACGGCGGGTTACACCGTGAAGAATAGTATCGCCATGCGGTGTAATGATCGTATCGCCAATGCGGAAGACCAGGTTGGCCGTACCCGCTTCTTCGATATATATATGTTCTTTGGCATCCGTCCACATGATCTGATCATAACCCTCATTATTTGCCAGTTGTGTAGGATATAGCGACAGGGCGTAATTTCCCGCATTTTTCGAGAAGCCTACACCGCCTTCTGCCGCACGTGTATAATGGGTCTCCACTTTCAAGCTGATCGGTTTGCTGTAATAAGCACCTACCGGACAGGTGATGATCAAAAATTTATAAGAAGCCGATGGATGTACACCCAATGCCGACTCGGTGGCGAACATAAAAGGGCGAATGTACAATGATGTACCCTCTCTGGACGGAACCCAATCCCGGTCCACGTCTAATAATTGTTTTAACCCATCCATGAAAATCTCTTTCGGAACTTCCGGCATTTGAAGACGTACAGCAGATTTATTAAAACGCTCCCAGTTTTTGTCCGGGCGAAAGATGCTCACAGTACCATCGGCAAACTTATAACCTTTTATTCCTTCGAAGATCGCCTGTCCATAGTGCAGTGCAGACATAGAAGGGCTGATGGACAGCTCACCGTAAGGCACGACGCTGACGTCCACCCATTCACCGTTGTTGTATTCTGCCACAAGCATGTGGTCAGACATGATTTGTCCAAATTTTAAATTGTTAAAGTCTACCTGCGAGAGTCTTGATTGTCGTGTTGGCTCTACGCGAATTGAAAATTGATCTGTCGCGCTCATTTCTGTATGTAT
>JBEBVG010000143.1:0-7414 GCA_040392845.1 Sphingobacterium sp.
ATCCATTCATTTTAAGTTAATGCTCTTGTAGCTTCATCCTCACCGCATATGTTCATATGCATAGAAACTAGGAATAGGCTGATACAAAAATCAATAGATTATAAATGATTTAATGTCTCATTTACGACACGCCGGCGATGTGCATATAAAATGAGACACTGAAATTAGCATATCATTGTAAAGAAAGTCTATAAATGAATCATTTAGTAAAGAAAATGAGTGTGAAAAATAATGTAAAAGAAATCCTTTACGTTTTCGGAAAACGTAAAGGATTTCTTTTAATAGCATCCATTTTATTGTAAAAATGAGACATGGAAACACCGATCAGAAGAGCGTAAAAGTCTCGAAAATCCGGTCAGACATTTACACTAAAAAAACGACGGAAATAGAGCTTGTAGAGGAAACGCTACAAAATAAAATATTCTGTAGATATCTCAAACTAATTTGTTGCATCAATACCTATTTTCGGATAATATAAATGCGGGATCTTTTTTTTGTGAAACTAATAATTAAAGCACAGTGACGACATTACTCTTAACTTTCGTTTGTATTATATTAAATGTATTAATCGTAGGCTTAAGTGCAATAACACTACATTTAAGAGGTGCCTACCGTACTTCTACATACGATAAAGTTGTCATATATGTACTCAGCATTTTTATCCTATACAGTGCAACTTCATTGCTTTCCTGGTATCTGTTTCCCCTGAGAGACTATTATTCTGTGGCTTTTCCGTTTGGGCTTACCTTGGGGCCTATTCTTTATATGTTAACGAAAGGTTTTTTAAACGATAAATCTATAAAGGGTGATTGGATACATTTACTTCCATTTATGCTTAGTCTTCCGCTTTATGGATTTTTTGTCTTTCATACTGATTTTAGACATAACCACAGCAATAGTTATTTCGGCTATTTATATGCTACCACGTTTGTTTCGCTAATCGGCTATGGTAGCTATGCGTTGCTTCTTTGGCGTAAGGCCAGGCAAGAGTGGTCCCCTCTCCTATTTTTACGGGAGACCCGTACTTTTATATTGTTTCTGGCACTATGGGCCGCTTTATTTTTCACACCTATCGTACTGACAGCCGACTTCTACCTGGATCTGAAGGGTGCTATACATATCTTTTTATGTCTTGGCGTTTTGTTTGTCGGGTGGAAGCTCTATTTATCAACCTACAGACGTCTTCACGGTACGGCCAACGCCGAACAGATGAAACCTGCTATTTTATATAGCTTAAGCCAGGGAGAAGAAGAAACGATCAAGATGGATAGCTTGGATATCACAGCAAGTCAACGGCGGGAATACGAACAGGGAATTCAGCGTTTCATCCGAAGCAAGGGTTTTATCAACCCCGACATCAATCGGCAAATATTTATAGAAATCACAAAGATACCTTCTAAACATCTACCCTATTTTTTACACAGCAAATACGGTAAAAGTTTTTCGGCTTTCATCAACAAACTGCGGGTAGAGTATGCTGCACAGGAACTGAGTAAAAGTGATTTTGTAAAGAATATAGATGATTTGGGAGAAGCTTGTGGCTTTCGTTCCAGAGCTTCTTTTTATAGGAATTTTACAACGGAAATTGGTTGTTCGCCATTGGAGTATCGTGCAAACAACCTAACGCTTAGCTAGTGTATCTGACGCAAACGTATATTACAAACCAATAAACCAATAGACAAGGATTGCGACCTGCTCAAGGCAGGCGCGAATCCTTGTTATTATTTATTTCAATACCTTCACGGTAACATTACGATACCAGACATCATCGCCGTGGTCTTGCAAACCGATAAAGCCCGACTTGCTCTCTCCACCGACATTTTTCAATAAGGCAAAAGCTTCGGGCCATTTTGCACTTGAAAACTTCCCTGCCTCCAACAAAGATACCCAGGAAGAGTCCCACAAGGTATATTCCACAACTTTCACCCCATTCTGAAAATGCTGTACTTTGCCATTGTTAACGATAATCTTCGAGCTATTCCATTCACCAAAAGGCTTGCTATTCTGCGGCTTCGCCGGAATCATATCGTACAATGATGCGGATTTGCGATTCCCGTCGGTACCGAGCTTTGCATCGGGATGATTTTCATTATCCAACACCTGGTATTCAGGAGCAGATATGTAAATAGGCTTCCCCTTGATCTCTTTGGCCAGGTAAAAAACACCTGAGTTGGCCCCTTTGGCTACCCTCCACTCAAACTCCAGCTCAAAATTTTTGAAATTGTGGGCAAATATCAGATCGCCTCCCTCTGGCTTTTCTATATTCGGCTTGCCGGTAAATTTTAAAGCACCATCTTCGATGGACCATTTGTTAGGGACATGCGATACAGCATAGCCGCGCCATCCTTTTAAGGACGTACCATCAAAAAGAATATAAGCACCGGCTTTATTTTTCTTGAAATCACGCAGTTTGACCAATGGAAGTCCTTTCTCCTCCGTGAGTTTTGAATCGGTTTGAGCAGTAGCATGATTTATTTTACAAGCGTTCACCATACAAGCCAGGATTAAAACCAAAGATCCTATTATCGTTTTGTTCATTTTTATTATTGTTTATATTGGTTAAAAGTATTAAAAACAAATCATATCTCCAACGTATTTTAATATTCCATTCCACCATCATCATTCGAAAATTCGCTGTCTGATTTTTTATTTTTCGATCTATCCTGTATCCCAAATCTATAGGAGAATGATAGGTTGACAGTACGCTTAGACCAACGCATCGTCTGATCGATATTCCGTGTCGGCAGGTAACTTTCGATACCGAATTTTCTATTGTCCAGCAGGTCGCGGACATTTAATGTTAGTGTCCCTTTTCCTTTCAGAACATCCTGACGTACGGCCAGATCGATGCCTGACATAGATTTGATACGTCCCTGAAGGGTTTCCATAGGTGCCCGGTAATCGGCACGAGCCTGCATAGACAGCGTTGATGTAAACTTAATATTGGTGAGCATATTTGCATTCCATCCCAAGTTCTCGGGCCTTGCAATATTGAAACGTGCATAAGGAATGAGATTGTTATAAAATCCATTCAGGTTTCCGGTGACATCCCACCATTTGAAAATATTTACTTTAGCGATGAATTCGACTCCTGCGCTATTCCTGCTTCCTACATTTTCCCATCGGCTAAAAGTTGCATTTTTATTCGCATTCAAAAACTCTGCTGCCACCTCATCATTTATATCATATTGAAAGGGTTGCGACATGTCATTCACCCGACGGTAATACACAGAGCTCACAAAGTTCCACTTATCATAGAAATGCGCATAACTCAACTCAAAAGCATGGATATCTTCGGGCATCAGGTTAGGATTGCCCTGACGGAGGTTGGTCTCATCCGACAGGTTGACAAAAGGATTTACCTGGAAACCTCTGGGTCGTTGTACACGTCTTGTATAGCTTAGCTGTACCTTGTCGCCTTCTTTATTGACATCATAAGTCAGGAAAGCACTTGGATAAAGTCTGAAATAATCCAATTTACCGGGTGTAGGTGATACATCGGGGTCCAGGCTTTTGTACAGCGTATTTAAGTATGCATCTTCTGCTCTCAAACCTACCTGCATTCCTATCCGCCCAGACAACATCCGTTGATAATTGGCATATAGTGCATGCACACCACTACGCATTTCGAAATCATTGCTTACCCCGAAATCCGGCACGATATTCATAGCTGTGGATAAGGTATCTGAATACTGGCTCTCATCCGAATTACGCAATATTGTCCGATAACCGGTTTCAAACTTATGATTCTCGCCAAGTGGCAATACATAATCCAGTTGAAAGTTCCAGTTTTTGCCGCTTTCACTTGTGGCATTGTATCGCTCCTGCCGAAAACGGTCGTTGTCAAAAGTTTGCAGATAATCGTTTGTACCATCTTCGCGATCATCACCGAAAGTAATATTCGCCGTAATCTCTTCCCCTTCCCGGGCAAGCTCCTGCCGGAGGTCAAAAGTCAGGTCATAACCAAAATCCTGTTCCGATTGCCTGGATGTACGGGGGCTTTCCAATCCCCATTCGGGTTGGTTCAGATAATTGTATCGAATATCTTCTCCTCTGTCATTATCCCGGATACTGAAGTTCGATCCCAGGCTTAATGTAGTCTTTTCTGTTGCATAATAGTCTGCACCAAGTCGAAAGGAATGATTTTTCCCTTTCCGATATCGTTCGGAATTTGTTGACGTAATTTCGCTATCATCACGTTCTTCACCATCAATGAGCTGTGCATTCCGTACGGTGGACTCACCCAGGCTTTTACGATGGTTAAAATTGTAGGTACCGAAATAGTTGAATTTGTTGTCCCTGTAGTTGAGGGAAGCCCCGGCCATATAGTTGTCGTAATTGCCCACGGACGCATTTACCGTACCGTTGAAGCCGGTGCGGATATTCTTTTTAAGCACAATATTGACAATACCCGACTGCCCTTCGGCATCATACTTCGCAGAAGGATTTGTCATAATCTCAACCTTCGAAACAGCCTCTGCCGGCAAAGATTGCAGGAGTTTGCTGATATCGCTACCCGCCATGGCCGATTCTTTGCCATCGATCAATATACGGACGCCTGTCGAGCCACGAAGACTTACAGATCCGTCGGCGTCGACCTGTAATGTAGGCACATTGCCTAGCAGATCTTCTGCCGTGCCGCCAGCACTTATCGTACTTTGCGACACATCGAAGACTTTTTTATCGATGCCTAACTGCAATTCGGGTATTCTCCCCTGCACAACAACTTCACTAAGTTGTTCACCTACTGGCGTCAGCGTGATGATGGCCATATCCAGTGTCTTATTGGTTTCGATCTGTATTCCCTCGCGGGTATAATCAGCCATTCCTATGTAAGAAATTTTCAACGTGTATTTGCCGGACGGAATATCCTCAATAAGGGCTCGCCCGTCAGCCTGGGTTTGTCCGCCCCGAAGGTAGGCTCCTACTGTGGGAGTAAGCAAGGATACACTTGCCCCTACAATAGGTTCATTTGAATTGTCGTCTTTGACGATTACTTTTAATGATCCGACTTGTGAAAAGGAATAAAAAGGAAAAAGGAAAAGTAATAAATATAAACTTTTTACGTGCATGATACTATTGTGATGTTGCCGTAAAAATCTACAATATTTAATAATTAATCCTATACGTAACTGTATTATTACCGATGGGGGGAGGTTAAGCCTATTCGACAGAAACGGTCAAGCCTTCGGCTTTCAAAATCTTACGATAAATTTCCATTTCGGTATAGCTGCCTTCCAGCACGGCGCATTTACCCTCCGTATGGACTTTCCACGCAATACGTTCGGATTCGGCTTCATTATATTGCAGGTGGTGCATCAGACAATAAATAACATGATCGAACGTGTTGATTTCATCATTCCAAAGGATAAGCCGGCGGCTCTCTTTAAATGATGCCAATATTTCCTCGAGACTATAGGTTTCTTGCGCGGTTTCGACACTCATGTCGCAAAAATACTGTATTTTTCAAAAAAAGCGTAATTTTGTGGTATTGATTGTTGTTATTGTTATAAATCTTAAAATATGTTCCAGACTAAAATTGCAGGTGTAGGTTTTTATGTTCCAAAAAACGTTTACAGAAATGATGATCTGACACGTTTTATGGACACCAGCGATGCCTGGATTCAAGAGCGGACGGGAATACAGGAACGCCGCTATGCCGACCGCATCGGCGAGACAACCACCACAATGGGTGTGGAAGCAGCAAAAATAGCCATTGAACGAGCCGGTATTACGCCTCAAGATATCGATTTTATCATCTTTGCAACCTTGTCACCGGATTATTATTTCCCGGGTTGCGGCGTTCTTTTACAACGTGAGATGAATATGAAGGAAGTTGGCGCGCTGGATGTACGTAACCAGTGTTCAGGCTTTATATACGCCTTGTCCATCGCCGACCAATTTGTCAAAACCGGCATGTACAAAAATATCCTCGTTGTGGGATCGGAAAAGCATTCTTATGCCCTGGACTTTTCGACACGGGGACGTGCCGTGTCTGTCATCTTCGGCGACGGCGCGGGTGCTGTGGTCGTGCAGCCGACAACAGAGCAGAATAAGGGTATCTTGAGCACGCACCTCCACTCCGACGGAGCAGAAGCGGAGAAACTGGCTATGTATTATCCCGGTGCTTCGGGAGGGATATGGCTGGAAGATCAGCCCAACTGGCCTGAGGAGGAATTGGGTGGTATGCTCATGACGAAAGAGATGCTTGACGATGGAACGGCTTTCCCTTACATGGATGGTCAGGCAGTCTTTAAAAAGGCTGTGGTTAAATTTCCAGAGGTGATCGTGGAGGCACTTGCCAACAATAACCTTACATCGGCGGACATTGACCTGCTTATCCCCCATCAGGCTAATCTACGTATTGCACAGTTTGTACAAAAAACATTAAAACTTCGTGATGACCAGGTGTTTAATAACATCCAGAAATATGGTAATACAACGGCTGCATCCGTTCCGATCGCACTCTGCGAAGCGTGGGAAGCCGGAAAAGTAAAAGATGGGGACCTGGTATGCCTTGCGGCTTTCGGCGCAGGATTTACCTGGGGATCGGCATTGATCCGGTGGTAGACTGTAAGCTATAGGCAACCTCGCATTTAGCAAGTTTCGGATTTTTTATTTGCCCCTATAGTGTGATATTTGGATATGAACATTACCCAGCAAGAAATAGATTATGAGCGGATAGAAAAAGCTATCCATTTTATCCGTCAGCATATAAAGGATCGCCCTTCGTTAGAGGATATTGCTGCACATGTCCACCTCAGTCCGTTTCATTTCCAACGTCTGTTTACGACTTGGGCAGGTACAAGTCCAAAACAGTTTATACAGTATCTCCAGGTATCACACGCTAAGAAATTGTTAAAGGACGAACAAAAGACTTTATTCGATACGCATATCGACCTGGGAATGAGCAGTACGAGCCGACTGCATCATCTTTTTATCAAAATCGAGGGTATGACTCCTGCGGAATACAAGCGTCAGGGGGAGAACTTAACAATCTGCTATTATTTTTACGAAACGCCTTTTGGCCTGAGCTTAATAGGCTCTACCAACAAAGGAATATGCTATATGGCTTTTGTTCAAGAGAGGCAACAAGGACTACATGCCATGAAACAGGCGTTTCCTTTAGCTACGTATCAAGAAGTACAACAACAACTTCATCGTGATGCACTGGCAATCTTTTCAAAGGCAGAAAATTTACCACATATAAAACTTCATTTAAAAGGCACTCCATTCCAGTTGAAAGTGTGGGAAGCATTGCTCCGTATACCACAGGGACAGCTGACAACATATGGGCAGCTCGCCAAAGATATCAATCATCCCTTAGCTTCCCGGGCAGTGGGCACAGCAATAGGCAGTAACCCGATCGCATTTCTTATCCCTTGCCATAGGGTGATCCAAGCGTCGGGTACAT
>JBEBVG010000144.1:0-7367 GCA_040392845.1 Sphingobacterium sp.
TACCTTCTACCGTACATTGTGATCACTTGATCCAGGCCCGCGATGGTGCAGAACAAGATTTATCTCGTGCCAAGCAAGAAAGTTCAGAAGTATTTAATTTTTTAAGTTCGGTCTCTAATAAATATGGCATCGGTTTCTGGAAACCAGGTGCAGGTATTATTCACCAGGTGGTGTTGGAAAACTATGCTTTCCCTGGCGGTATGATGATCGGTACGGATTCACATACGGTGAATGCGGGTGGATTAGGCATGGTTGCTATCGGTGTTGGTGGTGCAGATGCCTGTGATGTGATGGCCGGCCTTCCCTGGGAGCTGAAATTTCCAAAACTTATAGGTGTTAAATTAACAGGTAAGCTATCTGGCTGGGCTGCCCCTAAAGATGTTATTTTAAAAGTTGCCGGTATTCTTACCGTAAAAGGTGGTACAGGTGCTATCGTTGAATATTTCGGTGAGGGTGCCGAATCATTGTCTTGTACAGGTAAAGGAACGATCTGTAATATGGGTGCGGAAATTGGTGCTACGACGTCTACCTTTGGGTATGATGAGTCGATGGAACGTTATCTGCGTGCTACAGGACGTGCCGGTGTCGCCGATGCAGCGAATGCTATCAAAGCTCACCTTACTGCAGATGCAGAGGTGTATGCTAATCCAGAACAATATTTTGATCAGTTGATCGAAATCAATTTGTCTGAATTAGAACCTTCTTTGAACGGTCCGTTTACACCGGATCTATATACACCTATATCGCGTATGCGTGAGGAGGCTGAGAAAAATGGCTGGCCAACTCAGGTCGAGTGGGGACTTATAGGTTCTTGTACGAACTCTTCTTATGAGGATTTATCGCGTGCCGCGTCGATTGCCCGCCAGGCTATAGAGAAAGGTTTGGTGACAAAGGCTGAGTTCGGGATTAATCCGGGCTCGGAGCAGGTACGCTATACAGCAGACCGCGACGGTTTATTAAAAACTTTTGAGGATCTTAATGCAACGATATTTACCAACGCGTGTGGACCATGTATCGGTATGTGGGATCGTGCGGGAGCGGATAAACAAGAAAAGAATACCATCGTTCACTCGTTTAACAGAAACTTCGCTAAACGTGCCGACGGAAATCCGAATACATATGCATTCGTTACTTCACCGGAAATGGTGGCCGCTATTGCTATTTCAGGACATCTGGGTTTCAACCCGCTGACAGATACATTGACGAATAAAAATGGTGAGCAGGTAAAATTAGATCCGCCTACAGGTGATGAATTGCCAAACAGAGGATTTGATGTGGAAGATCCGGGCTATCAGGCACCGGCAGCAGACGGATCATCGGTCCTGGTAGAAGTATCTCCAACATCGGATCGCCTTCAGTTACTGGCTCCTTTCGCATCATGGGAAGGTACAGACTTAAAAGGTCTGAAATTATTGATTAAGGCGAAAGGTAAATGTACAACGGATCATATTTCTATGGCTGGCCCTTGGTTGAAATACCGTGGACACCTGGATAATATATCCAACAACTTGCTGATAGGTGCGGTCAACTTCTTTAATGATAAAACGGATAATGTTAAAAATCAGTTGACAGGAGAGTATGGTGCTGTTCCGGCAACACAAAGAGCTTATAAGGCTGCGGGTATAGGTTCAATTGTCGTAGGTGATGAAAACTATGGCGAAGGTTCTTCCCGTGAACATGCAGCTATGGAGCCCCGCCATTTAGGTGTACGCGCCGTATTGGTAAAATCTTTCGCACGTATCCATGAAACCAACTTGAAAAAACAAGGTATGCTGGGTCTGACGTTTGCCAATAAAGATGATTACGATAAGATTCAGGAAGACGATACGATCGATATTATAGGATTGACAGCGTTTGCTCCTAATCAGCCATTAACTGTGGTTCTTCATCATAGTGACGGTACACAAGATCAGATTGTTGTTAATCATACCTATAATGCGCAGCAAATTGAGTGGTTCAAAGCCGGAGGGGCATTGAATATCATTCGTGCTAATCAGGTAAAATAACCGTAAAAACGGTTCTTTCGATAATAAAAAAAGGTATCTAATAACATTAGATACCTTTTTTTATTATACTGTAATACAGTTGTATGTAAAACCGATTAATTGTTTATCGGCTCTGGAGTTTCTTCTTCAAATAAAGGAAATTCCTTAATGATATTGTACCAGGAAATAATTTTTTTGATATCAGAATTGTAAACCCTATCCTCATCATGGCCAGGAGCTACCTCCCGAAAGAATTCCCTGAGGGTATTGCCATCGGACTTTGCGTCAGGTGTATTTCCACCATTGGCTTTTATATTTTGGAATATATCAAGTAAACGAATTTCCTCTTCTACGCCATAAATAGTGATATCTTCCAGTGTCGCCATCTTAGTAGTATTAAGGTTGACAACAGATTTTATCTTTGCGTTATCCAGTGTTTCCAAAATGAAACCACCTTTATTTTGGCCGATTAATTTGAATAAACCTGGTTTTCCGGTTACTGATACGAGTGCTCTTAAATTCATATAATTTCGATGATTAGTCTTCTATAACTTCGACGGATAAAATACGGTCGCCCTGGCGGATGTCGTCTACTATATCAACATTTTCAACTACTTTACCAAAACAAGTATGATTGCGATCCAAGTGCGCGGTATTGTTGCGGCTATGGCAGATAAAAAACTGGGAACCACCTGTATTACGACCTGCATGTGCCATAGATAATACACCTCTGTCATGGTATTGGTTTTCTCCCGTCAACTCACAGTCTATTTTGTAGCCGGGGCCTCCCGTACCTGGAACTCCCGTTGCACCTTCACGGGAATTGGGACATCCACCCTGGATAACAAAGTCAGGAATAACCCGATGAAAGGTCAATCCGTCATAATAACCGGATTTAGCTAATTTAATAAAGTTTGCTACAGTGTTAGGGGCGTCTTGTGTGTAGAATTCCACAGTCATGTCGCCTTTTTCTGTTTTAATTATTGCTTTACTCATCTTTCTAAAGAAACTTATGTGAAGAGCAAAGATACATTTTTTTGCCAAAAACTGAACTTATCGTATACTTTATCTAAGTTAATTGTTGTTAACCTTTGTTTTATTTTGTATATTTAAACACATTAATTTTAATCGTACAATATGGGTGCACATAAATTGGTCATTTCGCAATGGGCGGAAGCTGACAGACCGCGCGAGAAGCTTATGGAACAGGGGAGAAGAGCACTTACGGACGCGGAGCTGTTGGCTATCCTGATAGGATCAGGGTCGCGGGAAGAGACTGCTGTAGAGCTTTGCAGGCGAATTCTTAAGGACCAGGATAATAATCTCTATAAAATATCCCAAATGGATATTAAGGATCTCTCTACTTATAAAGGTATAGGCGATGCAAAGGCTATCGCTATCGTCGCAGCATTGGAACTGGGAAGAAGACGTAAGGAAGAGGAGGAGGTTGAAAAACCTATTCTCAATAGTAGTAAACGTGTATATGATTATTTTAAATCCCGTCTGATGGATTTGCCGCATGAAGAGTTCTGGGTTCTTTATCTCAATACAGCCTGCAAAGTACTCGATAGTCAACTCATAGGAAGGGGTGGAAATGATTTCACACCGGTGGATGTCCGTATTATTTTGCGTTATGCATTAAGTAGCAAAGCTCATTCCATGATTCTGATACATAATCATCCCTCAGGGACATGCTCCCCAAGCCAGGCAGACAAGCTGCTGACCAAAAAAATAGATGAAGCCGCCAGAGTTATGGATATCCGGGTCAATGACCATTTAATATTTACCAATAGCAGCTATTATAGCTTTCGGGATGAAGATCTGTTATAGCGTTTTCGTTTTATGCGACATCCCGGAGATCCACAGGAACTACACGTGATATACCTTGCTCGACCATGGTAACCCCATATACAATATCTGTACTAGCAATGGTACGTTTGTTATGAGATACCACGATAAATTGAGATTGATCTGAAAATTCCCGGATAATATTATTGAATTTATCAATATTGGTATCGTCTAAAGGCGCATCTACCTCATCGAAGATGCAAAACGGAGCTGGCTTTAATAGATATAGTGAAAATAGTAATGCCGTAGAGGTCAAAGTTTTCTCGCCTCCCGAAAGCTGGTTGATCGATAACGGTCGCTTGCCTTTAGGTCTGGCAATGATCTCAATGTCCGAATCCAATGGATTGTCGGGATTGCTTAAAATAAGGTCACAACTGTCTTCTGCATTAAATAAGGACCGGAACACTTTAACAAAGTTTTCTCTTACTGCGGTAAAGGCAGTCATGAACTTCTCATTTGCACTGTCGTCTATCTCCTGGATAGTTGCCAATAATGTGGTTTTAGCTTCCAGCAAATCATTTTTCTCCTTGGCGATAAAATTATAACGCGTGGTGATTTCGTCGTAAGCTTCCTTCGCCATAGGGTTGATGGTACCAAAGTCATCCAACTGTCTCTTCAGTCGTGTATATTGTGCCTGAAGCTCTTCTTCGGTTTGTTCGATTTCCGGTATATCGTCCTCTAATAGATCTTTGATATCAATATTGAACTCTACGGAAAGCCGTTCCTTCAAGCTATTCAAATCAAGTTGCAGGGTCGTCTTTTTGTCCTTAATATCATTGATCAGAAAATCAAGCTGGTCTTTTGACTTTCGCAGGGCCGTAATTTCCTCTTCCAGGTCGTTTATTGCTTTACGGGAAGCATAAAAACTTTCTTCCATCTCTTGCAATGCTGTTTCCAGCTGTTCCCGTTGTTCGTAGAGCTTCTTCAGATCCTCATCGTCACTATCCGTAGTAGTCAAAGCTCCCTTCATATCGTTTTTCACCTGTTCGATATCCGACGTATTTTTATTGATACGGATTTCAAGGGCTTCCTTTTGACTTTCCCGGTATTCCAAATCTTTTTGTATGCCGGAGACTTTATTCTGCTGCTGGTGCAGGCGTATATTTTCCTGATTAAAAGCGGTCGTTTTTTCAGTCAGTGTTTCATTCAGATCTTGAAAGGACAATTGAAGGTCATGCCACAACTTCTGACATTCTTCGCTCTCCGCTTTTAGTATCTTTAGCCCGGGTTCTGCGATGACCAGCTCGGCATCGATTGTCCGTAGTTTTTGTTCAATATCCTGTTTTCTATGTTGGCTGGAAGAAATAAACGCCTGGTATTGTTCTTGTTTTGTTTTAACAGACGTCCATTCGTTCTGTATCCGGTTTAATTGAATACGGAGTTCATCAATGACATCTCTTTTTGATTGTGCCTTCAGTGAAATCAAAAGCTGGGTTTGATCGCTTTCGGCTTGCTGTAAGTCAGTGATACGCTGATTGATAGATTTAATCTCTTTAGCTAAGTTTTCCAGGTTTTTGGCACGTCCGATACGTTTTCCTTCAAAGAGCCCGACAGAGCCGCCGCTCAGGCCTAATTTATGTTTTGTGAACTTACCTTCCCGATGTAATACCACCATATCGTCGTGAGGCAGGTCTATCTCTATTGCCTGAGAATCGTTAGACTCCAGCAGATAGACATTTTTCAACAATGCCAGACAAAGACTTTTGTATTTATTCTCTACCTGAATGACATGCATCGCCGGAATGAGATTGTCTTGCAAAAGATTTACTTCCTTTTCTTCAGCTTTCTTTATATGCTCTAATACAAAGAAATTAGCACGCCCTCTTGAAGAGTCACTTAATAGGTTGATTGCTTGAATGGCATCTTGCTGCGTGTCTACCACGTAATGATTCATGATAGCTTCGAGGTAATTTTCGATGGCCACCCTATATTCTTCTTTACAAAATAGAATATCCGAAAATAAAGGATATGACTTTTGCCAACCTGCATGTTTCCGTAAAAACTTTATCGACTCGGGAAAGCCCTCCAGGTTGTCTACGAGTGATTTGGTTAGATTATATTCATTTTGCTTTGCATCAACAAGACGTAATTCTTTATTCAGGCTTTGCTGAACCTGGCTCAGACGGCTATCGGCCGCCTCTATTTGACTATTCAATTCATTTTCAGCTGAGACAGCATCATGATAGACTTCCTCCTGGCTAGCCAATTGTTGTTGGAGCTCTTCGACAATGACATTAAATTGTGTCAGCTCTTCAACTTTAGAAGAAGTGTCGTGGATATTGCGTTGTGATTCGTTTTCCAGGGCTTCTTTTTGAATATGGAGAACGGCGATATCCTTTTCCGCTTTGTATATCTTACTTTGGATAGCATTGCTATCTTGATTTGCTTTATCGACACTATCTTTTGCCTGTTGTTGCTGTGCTCTCAACAGGTCGACTTCAGTTTTATATTTTTGTATATCCGACTGATATATATCGAGTTTAGCTTGCTCTTCATAAAGATCTTCATGAAGTCGCTTTAGGGTCGACTCTACATGCCCCAGCTGCTGTGTGTCAAGATTCAGTTCGGTTGTGATACGTGCTTCACGTTCCTGCAGGTGATGCAGACGCTCGTTTTTAATTTTTTTCTCTGACTCATAAGCGCGGACTTTATTGCTATACTCATGGGTAGTCTTCTGCTGCGTATTCAGATTTTTTTCTTTTACGAGAATTTCCGCCCGTCCTTCGCGAAGTTGTTGCTCTTTGCTATCGATTTGATGCAATGTTTCGGTTATCTTTTCCTGCAGCGTTTTTTCTTTCTCCCCGAGCGAATGTAGGTCATTGCTGAAATTATTAATGCGATAATAGGCTAATCCTACGTTTACCTGTTTATATTCTTCCTTGAGTAAAAAATACTTATCGGCTTTCTTCGCCTGGCCCTCTAAGGTTTTGAGATTTTTTGTAATTTCATAGAGGAGATCATCTACACGCGCTAAATCACTTTCTGTGTCTTTCAGCTTACTTAACGTTTGTTTTTTCCGGACTTTATATTTGGAGATACCCGAAGCTTCTTCAAACAAATTTCTTCTGGAATTATCTTTATTGGCTATAATTTCGTCAATCATCTTCAATTCAATGATCGAGTAGCTGTCGGTTCCGATGCCGGTATCGAGAAAAAGGTCGGTAATATCTTTTAGGCGACATTTGATATCATTGAGGCGATATTCACTGTCTCCATTGCGGTATAGTTTACGCGTAATGGTAATCGTAGTAAACTCAGTAGGAAGTACCTTTTTGTTGTTGTTAAAAGTTAACGAAACTTCAGCGAGGTTTGCAGGTTTACGTGTTTTTGTTCCGTTGAAGATGATATTCTCCATCTTTTCGGAGCGTAGTGTCTTTGTACTCTGTTCGCCCAGGACCCAGCGAATAGCATCCACTACATTCGACTTTCCACAGCCGTTGGGACCAACAATTGCCGTAACACCTTCATTGAAGTTTATAGTGATTTTCTCACCAAAACTCTTAAACCCTTTGATTTCAAGTTTAGTTAGCTCCA
>JBEBVG010000145.1:0-7309 GCA_040392845.1 Sphingobacterium sp.
CCTGTCTTGATATAATAGACAAAGACGGGGTTATCTCCGACTTCATAAATCAGCTGTTTCTTTTTAAACATCTTTATCCGGGTTTGTTCAACCAAATCCGTAAGCAGATAATCCTGTTCTTCACCTTCGAAGTTCAAAAAACCCGTATTATCCGGATTGATCTGTAGCTTATCGCGCTTACGTAATCTACTTTCAATAGCATTCAACAGTTCGATATCATCAAAAGGTTTGATAAGATAGTCATCGGCACCCATTTCCATCGCTTTGCGTATATCCGAGCGTTCGGACTTTGCGGTAAGAAAAACGAAGGGAATATGCGAAGTGCTTTCAAACTTATTGAGCATGTACAACACACCGTAGCCATCAAGTTCCGGCATCATAATATCACATAAGATTAAATCAGGCTGATGTTTGATTGCCATCTCCACACCTACTTTTCCATTTTCTGCTGCGATAACTTCATAGCTACCTGTAAGATCCAAGATCTCTTGTGTGCTTTCTCTGATTTCCAGGTTGTCTTCAATAATCAGGATTGTCCGTTTTTTCATCCGAATAAATTATTGTGTAAAACTCATTTTTAACATCGTACCTTTGTTAACGGCCGACCAATATTCAAGCTCTCCTCCCATTAACGAAACGTATCTTTTTACGATATTCAGTCCAAGTCCTGTACCTGGAATATTGCCAGTATTATTTGCGCGAAAGAAGGGTTCGAAAAGGTTTATTTGGTCTTCGTCAGGTATACCTATACCATTATCCCTGACCATGACGGTACACTTGTCTCCATTTATCTCAGTTGAAAATTCGATAAAAGTATCTTCTCCCGAGTATTTTATAGCATTAGAAATCAGGTTTATAATACTGCTCTTCAATAAGTGTGCATCTAATACAAATTCTGCATTTTGACCGGTATGCTGATAGACGATATGTTGATTTTTCTTACAAATCAATTGCATTTCTTCTGTTATCTCTTCTCCTAAGTGAACCAGATTTATCTTATCTTTTTTGACAGCTACCACTCCCGCTTCCAACTTTTCCAATGATAGAAAATCATTCAGAATACTATTCAACAGTTGCACGGCTCCGCGGATACGTGCAGTGTGCTTCATCACTGATTCAAAGTCGGGCCGTTCTATATATTTATCAATCAGTGACGCTGAAAGTTGGACAGAACTCAATGGTGTACGAAACTCGTGGGAAGCCATAGATACAAATCTGGACTTCAACTGATTTAGTTCTTTTTCTTTTTCCAGGGAATTGCTCACATCAGCCTTTGCTTTTTCGAGCTCGGAAACCAACGAAATCAAATCTTTCGTACGTTCGCGCACAATCTCCTCCAACTCCATAGTATGGGTCAACAGCTGCGATTCGGCTTCTTTTTCTTTTGTCAAGTCATGCACGAAACCGGTAAAAATATTCTTATCCTGATAAAACACCTCGCTTACTGCCAGACGAAAAGGAAAAGTCGTACCATCTTTACGTAGCCCTTTCACCTCTCTGCCTATACCGATAATTTTCTTTTTACCTGTTGTTTTGTAGTTGTGGATATAACCATCGTGCTGACTTTTGTATGGCTCAGGCATCAGCATCGATATATTGTTGCCGATGACTTCACCAGGCTCATATCCAAACAAGGCGAGAGCTGCAGGATTAATACTCTCGACGATACCCATATTATCAATGGTAATGATACCATCAATAGCCGTATCTATAATAGCTTCTAACAGTCTGGCTGAATCCATTATCGAACTAATTTTTTGTATTTTATTCGCTTAGGTCCAGTATCACCCAACCTCTTCTTCTTATTTTCTTCATATTCAGAATAATTACCTTCGAAGAAGTAAACCTGCGAATCTCCTTCAAAAGCGAGGATATGGGTACAAATCCGATCCAGAAACCACCTATCATGCGAAATGATAACAGCACAGCCCCCAAAGTTTTCTAATCCCTCTTCCAATGCTCTTAAAGTATTTACATCTATATCGTTCGTAGGTTCATCCAACAACAATACATTGGATGACTTTTTTAACGTTATCGCTAAATGCACGCGATTTCGTTCTCCACCGGATAAAACTCCTACTTTTTTTTGCTGATCAGCACCGTTAAAATTGAATTTGGATACGTACGCTCTGGAATTGGTCATCCGATTACCGAGCATAATGTTATCCTGGCCATCGGTAATATTCTCCCAAACCGATTTATCGGGGTCCAGATCATCATGTAACTGATCTACATATCCTAAGACTACCGTTTCTCCCACGTGAAAGGTTCCTGTATCCGGTTGTTCCTGCCCCGTTATCAAACGGAACAGCGTTGTTTTACCAGCGCCATTCGGACCTATAATACCTACTATACCTGCAGGTGGCAGCGAAAAGCTTAAGTTTTCAAACAAGATACGGTCACCGTATGATTTTGAAATATTCTCCGCCTCGATAACCTTATTTCCTAAACGTGGCCCCGGCGGAATAAAAAGCTCCAGTTTCTCTTCCCGTTCCTTAGTCTCTTCGGAAGCTAATTTTTCATAATTGTGCAGACGTGCTTTGGATTTTGCATGACGAGCTTTAGGGGCCATTCTTACCCATTCTAACTCACGCTCCAACGTCTTTTGTCGCTTGGTTTCCTGTTTTTCTTCCATTGCCAGGCGTTTGGCCTTCTGATCCAACCATGAGGAGTAATTCCCTTTCCATGGGATACCTTCACCACGATCGAGCTCCAATATCCATCCCGCCACATTGTCCAGAAAATAACGATCATGAGTCACCGCAATTACAGTTCCTTTGTAGTGCTGTAGATGTTGTTCCAACCAATCTATCGATTCGGCATCTAAGTGGTTCGTAGGCTCATCTAATAACAATACATCCGGTTCCTGCAATAAGAGACGACATAGTGCCACACGACGACGTTCCCCTCCTGATAAATTGGCGATTTTCACGTCCGGCTCGGGGCAACGTAATGCGTCCATGGCTCGTTCGAGTTTTGAATCCAGTTCCCAAGCCTGTGTAGCATCAATCTTATCTTGTAACTCTCCTTGGCGTGTCAATAGTCTATCCATTTCATCGGCATTCTCATACACTTCCGGCAGTCCGAATCTTTCATTGATCTCCTCATATTCCTGTAGTAATGCCGTAGTCTCAGCTACGCCTTCTTCGACAATTTCCCGAACTGTCTTCTCGTTATCTAACTGAGGTTCCTGTGCTAAATAGCCTACCGAATACCCCGGTGAAAACACAACTTCACCTTGGTAAGATTTATCCAGTCCGGCTATAATCTTCAATAAAGAGGACTTACCCGATCCGTTCAAACCAATGACGCCTATCTTAGCTCCATAGAAAAATGATAAATAAATATTCTTTAAAACTTGTTTTTGCGGCGGATAAACTTTGTTTACCCCTGCCATTGAAAAGATAATTTTCTCGTCTGACATACAATCCTACAACCTATTCTTTTTAATAAATTTCCCTATAGCTCAAAGATATTAAAAGATATTAAATATCCTGCGCCAATCTATAAAGAGTTTCATAAGATAAAGTAAGAGGAATATTTCCTCAAAAAGTGCAAACCGGACAGTTTGTCACTTAAAATCGAACTTCGAAACGTAGGTTATGCCTCCTGTGGGAAGCAGTCACTGGCTATAATAACATCAACGTAGAATTAGAAGTAAACTAACAAGCTGGCTTTCTTTTTTTCTTCTTTCTTTCTGTCATTTTGTCTCCTACAGCTTATGGCTTAATTGTTGATAAGTATATAATAAATAAAAGTTGGGGATTTATAATAATTTCATACATTTATAACATCCTTAGACTTAATTTTAAGAAAGAAAGGTAATTTACATGGAAGCAAAATTCTCACCAAGAGTAAAAGATGTGATATCCTATAGCCGGGAGGAAGCTTTAAGGCTTCGTCATGATTATATCGGCACGGAGCATCTTTTGCTCGGATTGATCCGAGAAGGTGATGGCGTAGCGATTAAGATTCTTAAAAATCTAAATATAGAGGTCGGAGCGATTCGTCAGTCTATCGAGGATGCTGTAAAAGCAGCTTCGGTTTCAAGAGCACCTATTGGCAACATGCCTTTGACAAAGCAAGCCGAGAAAGTTCTTAAAATCACTTATTTAGAAGCAAAGATATTCAAGAGCGACATTATTGGCACGGAGCATCTATTGTTAGCTATTTTACGTGATGAAGATAATATTGCCTCGCAAATTCTTCATCAGTATAACATCACTTACGATTTGTTTAAAAACGAGGTGGAGCAAAACAAAACGTCAATTACAGATGAAGCTCCTGGTTCGTCGACACCTGACGATGAGTATGCAGAAGAAGAAAGCTTTTCTGCACCTAAGAAGGTATCTGACATCAAATCCAAAACACCGGTATTAGATAATTTTGGACGTGATTTGACCCGGGCTGCTGAAGATGGAAAGCTGGATCCTATCGTCGGTCGTGAAAAAGAAATCGAACGTGTATCTCAAATCCTATCACGTCGCAAGAAGAATAACCCTATACTCATCGGTGAACCGGGGGTGGGTAAATCAGCGATCGCAGAAGGGTTAGCATTACGGATCGTACAACGCAAAGTCTCCCGCGTATTATTTAATAAACGGGTAGTGACGTTGGATTTAGCGTCTCTCGTTGCGGGCACGAAATATCGTGGACAGTTTGAAGAGCGCATGAAAGCTGTTATGAATGAGCTGGAGAAGTCGCCTGATGTTATTCTCTTTATTGATGAGATCCATACGATTGTAGGAGCCGGAGGTGCTTCAGGCTCATTGGATGCTTCCAATATGTTCAAGCCTGCATTAGCACGAGGTGAAATCCAATGTATTGGTGCTACCACATTAGATGAATATCGTCAGTTTATCGAGAAAGATGGGGCATTGGATCGTCGTTTCCAAAAGGTTATGATAGAACCTGCATCTCACGATGAAACAATCGAGATTTTGAACCGTATCAAGGACAAGTATGAGGAACATCATAATGTCATTTATACACCCGAAGCTATTGAAGCGTGTGTTACACTTACTACGCGGTATATTACCGACCGCTTTTTACCTGATAAGGCTATAGATGCATTAGATGAAGCGGGATCTCGTGTACATCTGACCAACATTCATGTTCCTCAATCTATTCTGGATATAGAAGAAAAGATTGAAGACGTAAAGGTCGAGAAAAATAAAGTGGTTCGTTCACAAAAATATGAAGAAGCTGCTAAATTAAGAGATACAGAAAAAAAACTTCTCGAAGAATTGGAGCGTGAAAAAACCGCATGGGAAGCTGAAACAAAGACAAAGCGTTATACGGTCACTGAAGACAATGTAGCGGAGGTTGTCTCAATGATGACAGGTATTCCTGTACAACGTGTAAGCCAGACTGACAGCCAGAAGCTTTTGAATATGGGCGAACTGATGAAAGGTCGTATCATTGGTCAGGATGACGCTGTCCAAAAATTAGTAAAAGCAATCCAACGTACACGTGCGGGCTTAAAAGATCCTAAAAAACCTATCGGCTCATTTATCTTTTTGGGTCCTACGGGCGTGGGTAAGACAGAGTTGGCAAGAGAGGTAGCCCGGTTTATGTTTGATTCGGAAGATTCACTTATTCAGGTTGACATGAGTGAATACATGGAGAAGTTCGCCGTATCACGTTTGGTCGGTGCTCCTCCGGGATATGTGGGGTATGAAGAAGGCGGTCAGCTAACGGAGAAAGTTCGTCGTAAGCCTTATTCGGTTGTATTATTGGATGAAATAGAAAAAGCACATCCTGATGTGTTTAACCTACTGCTTCAGGTATTGGACGAAGGGCAGCTTACAGATAGCCTCGGCCGTAAGGTTGATTTCAGGAATACAATTATCATTATGACCTCCAATATTGGTGCACGTCAATTGAAAGAATTTGGTCAAGGTGTCGGTTTTACGACTACGGCAAAAGAAACACAAGCTGATGCACATTCCAGAGGGGTAATTGAAACTGCACTAAAGCGTGCTTTTGCACCTGAGTTTTTGAACCGTGTTGATGATGTGATTGTTTTCAATTCCTTAACCAAGGAGCATATCTTCAAAATCATTGATATTGAATTAAGATCATTATTCGCTCGCATCGAAACACTCGGACATACAGTGCATCTCACAGATAAAGCCAAGGAATATATAGCGGAGAAAGGATACGATAGTAATTTTGGTGCACGGCCTTTGAAACGGGCTATTCAAAAACATCTTGAAGACCCTATTGCGGAAGAGATTTTGAGAGGAGAGCTGCAGCCAAATGCAACCATCACGGTGGACTTTGATGAGGAAAAGAAAGAAATCGTTATCAAAGGACAGAATGCAGATAATACGGACGATTCTGTATCCTCTGATGTTCGTGAAGGGAATAAAGAATAATTAATTTAGTTAACAAAAAAAGAGAGGCTCCTGCTAAAATTTTAGTAGGAGCCTTTCTTTTTTTAGCTATGGTGTTTTATTTCACCCAACCTGGCTACTTCTTTCAGATCAAAAGGTGTTTCCTGATAAACAAAATAATTGAGCCAATTATTAAACAGTAAATTTGCATGACTCGTCCAGCGCACAAGAGGTGGATTGCTTGGGTTATTCCCCTTATAATAATTCTGCGGCTGATTTAGAAAAAGGCCCTTCTCTATATCGCGTTGATATTCTTCATGAAGAGTAAGAGGGGCATATTCTGAATGCCCTGTCAGGTAAAACTCTCGTCCTCCCCGGGAGGCAACAATAGCAACTCCTGCATCGTCCGATTCAGAGAGGATTTCAATTTCTCCTTTAGTTTCCAAATCTGATTTCCTGATTGTTGTATGTCTGCTATGAGGGATGAAAAATTCGTCGTCAAAACCTCTGAACAAAAGATTCCGCTTATCCGTAGCTGTATGTTTGAACACCCCAAATAATTTTTTATCTAATGGTACTTTCTCTACTCCGTAAAAATGATAAAGAGCAGCTTGAGAAGCCCAACAAATGTATAGTGTAGACGTGACATGTGTTCTGGCCCAATCAAAGATGGTCGTAATTTCATCCCAATAAGTAACTTCTTCGAATCGAATCATTTCTACTGGTGCACCTGTAATAATCATACCATCGTAGAAATTTTCCTTTATTTCAGAAAAACCTTTATAAAACAGCTCTAAATGCTCCTCTGGTGTATTTTTAGGAGTATGCGTTTCTAGCCTCAAAAATTCCACTTCTACCTGCAGAGGATTGTTTGAAAGCAGCCTTATAAAGTCTGTTTCTGTAGAGATTTTAATGGGCATTAAATTAAGGATAAGCAAACGCTGTGGGCGAATATCTTGTGAGTTGGCCCG
>JBEBVG010000146.1:0-7294 GCA_040392845.1 Sphingobacterium sp.
ATTGATGTCAATGTATTTCAAACTAAGCCTTACCTTGACGATCAGTCTAAAAACAGAGGATATGATTTTGCTATCGTGGGAAATACATTTGTTTACCCTATGGCTGGTTATTCGCGAAAAATAAAAAATATCAGTGAATTAAAAAACGGAGATACTATTGTCATACCCAATGATCCCAGTAATCTTGGAAGAGCATTGCTCCTATTGCAGGAAGTCGGCTTAATCAAATTGGACGAGGGTACAGGTTTACTACCAACAGCACAAAACATTCGGGAAAACAGGCTGAATCTTCGTATACTGGAGTTAGAAGCTCCCCAGCTACCACGGACCTTGGATGACAAACAAGTCACCATAGCCATCATTAACAACAATTTCGCCGCCGGCAACAATCTTATCGCTAAAAGGGATGGAATTTTTATGGAAGACGGAAAATCCCCTTATGTCAATATTATTGTTTGTCGAAAGGACAATCAAGAGGATTCAAAAATCAAAAAATTTGTACAGGCCTATCAATCGGCCGAAGTTGAAACTACTGCTGAAGAAGTCTTTAAAGGAGGCGCCGTCCGGGGCTGGTAAAATCAATCCTCTCGTTTAGAGAGATCTTCTACCAATTTGGAAGCTCTATATCCAAAATTTGCACCAAAGCCGTTAACCACCAGACCTTTGACAGCATATTTATCGGATGAAAGGGCAAAGACGATACTCTCATCTCCGGGATCTGTCATCCCTTCAAAGCGATATATTTCGTCGATCACAAAGTCATCATGCGAGAGTTTCAAGGAATGGCTGTGACAAATTAAGCATTCTTCCTCTTCGCTTATCAAAAAGTCTTCTGTATACCCACGTTTCTGCAAATCATTTACAGCCTCACTGAGTGTGTCATAACTGTAAGCTCCTGATGTATTTTCCATAATCCTGCTCTATTAAACATGTTATATTAAAGTTGCCGCTTCATGCGCTTATTACCTTCTCTACCCTCGAAACGTCATCGGATTTATTTAACGAGAGTCGTACTACACTATCTTCTACAGCAATCAGATCATGAGCTATATGCCCTTCCAGCGCAATCAGCTTTCCTTTCTCCAGCTCATATCGCTCTCCATTTACACCGAAGCTAATTATACCATCCACGATCTCCACGACAATCGGAAATTTTGTTTTATGTTCCCGCATCTCCTGGCCCTTTCGGAAAACTATCCGAACCTCCTTAATATGTGTGTTGTCTATCATAACTTTAACTGCGGGCCTATCCTCTCCATATTCCAGATTTTCGTAAAGTGACGCTATATTCATAGTATGCTGTATTTGATTTATTATTATAAAACTTCTTCCACTGCCGGTGTTTCTTTCCGAGAAAGAGTCTCCAACGATCGACTAAACAAGCTTGTACCTAATATCACAAGGGTTAAAACTTTTATAAGTTCCAAAGCCACGAAGTAAAAGTGCATATTTGACGGTAGCACCTTTGCACCCTGGATAAAAAGTTCAGCCCGCATATCCAATAACGGCAACATCCAGAAAGTTTGTATAGACAAGATAACAACTAATAAAAGCATTAAAATTTTTATTCGGGGAGCCAGATTTTTTAACGGGAACAAACAGAATACACTACCCAGAAATAAGACCCATTCTACCTTATTAAGTGCTCCAAAGACTAATCGGCCTATTCCCAAGCCTATAGGAATGGTAACCCCCGGAGCTTGGAATTTGAGCCAGGCTTCCATAAAACTAATCGCGCACACAAACCCTACCCATATAAATATAAGTGGGATAGCGACGGTTTTTTTCATAAAGTTCATTTAAAATTATATTGATTTAGATTTCCTATATCATTACACAAATATAAACAATAAAAGATAAAAAAGTATTTTATTCTACAACGTAAAAAAGATGTTTCATTCTTTATAATACATGCTCTATTCTCTAATTTAGGCCGACCAATCATATCAACGATGACATTAGATAGACGATTTTTCTTAAAAAGTATGGGCCTGCTCGGGCTGGCTGTCTCTACACAAAAGGTTTCCGCACATGCTGCACCCACGGAGGAACAGGATTTTGCTTTTGCCGCCCCACCTTATTTACAAAACTGCACAGATAGCCATGTGACGATCGCGGCAGTTTTCAACAAGCCTTGTTTAGCCCATATAGAAGTATTAAACGCGGATGGTAGTGTCAAACATACCTTATATCAAGTGGACGACGGCATGCGAAACGCAAACGCTACCTTCTTTAAATTTCGGGTTCAGCACGGCGGGGAAGACTTTTCGTATCGCATTCTAGCCAAGGAAGTTACTCGATTTGACCCTTATAAGATCGAATACGGTGCAAGTATTCAATCTGACACATTTAAAACGTCTTTACCTTTCATCACAAAAGATGGAGAAGCACATATACTGATACTCAATGATATACACGAAAACACAAAAAGCTACAAATTATTGTATGATAAGAGTACACTGCCAAAGAAGGATCTGGTTATCCTAAACGGGGACTCTTTTCATTATACAACTACACAGCAGGATATTACTAACAAACTGCTAAAACCCGTGGCAGACATCTTTGCTTCCCAAACACCCTTTATTATGACACGCGGCAATCACGAAACAAGAGGATCGTTCGCAAGACATTTTAAAGGCTATTTTGATTATCCACAAAACAAATTCTATCAAGCTTTTTCTTTAGGATCTACATTTTGGATCATACTGGATGGCGGTGAAGATAAGCCAGATGAACATGAAGTGTATGCCAACACGACAGACTACGACAGCTACAGACTCGAACAACAGGAATGGTTATCTCATGTGCTCCAATCCAAAGAAAGAAAAAAGACGAAGCGTACTGTTGTCGTAACACATATACCTTTCTTCCATTCCGATGATTGGCATGGTACACTGCACAACAGGGCTTGTTTTCATGAGCTTTTACAAAATAACAAAGTAAGTGCCGTTATATCGGGGCATACACACAAGTTTGGCTTCTATCCACCAGATAAGGATCACAATTACCATGTCATCATTGGCGGAGGACCTAAAGAAGGACAACGAACACTCATTGAGGTGACATCTTCCAACAAAAAATTCAACTTAACACTTAGAAAGGAAGATGGTGAGGTGATAAATAGTTTATCTAGTTTGCAAAAATAACTCGGCCGGCAAATCAAAATAATCTCGTAAACGTGTAGCGATTTTTAACGTCAATTCTTTCTTTCCGGAAAGTATTGATGATACATACCCTTTACTACCGATTATCGGCTCTAAATCTTTATTCTTTAACCCTCTTTCCTGCATTTTCTCTTTTATGATATCCAATACATCTATTTGTGGTAACGTATAGTGTCTATTATCATAGTCTTGAACCAACAAAATAAGCAAAGAAAGCTCATCATACTCTTTTGTATTTGATTCCGTATGGAATATTTCCATCAGGCGTTCAGTAGCCTTATCATAATCTCTTTCTGTTTTTAAGATCGTCCAGTTCATTGTTTATCTTTCTTAAAATTATTTATTCGCAAGTCAAACCTCACCTTCTCCACGTCAATTGCATCATATTCGTTATGCGTACCAAACCAAATGACATAACAAGCTTGTTGTTCAAAATTGATCGAGACCACCAATCGGAAATCATTTCCTTTAATGTTAAAAACCACCCTGTTACTACCAACAATGCTTGCATTCCTATAGACTTTTTTGATCTCGTTAAAATTATGAAAGGTAATCTTTGAAAACTCATTTTCCCATGTAAGTAATGCCTTTGCTGATATCGGATATTTACCCATATAATAATGAATCGTCCTCTTAACCAACACTTTCATAATACAAATATACTAAAGTTTACTGACAGTAAACAAAAGAACATAGAGAGGAGATCCTATAAATTTGTTGTCACACAAATAAATCCACTGAATATCAGAATATTATAAAAAAATTCGTTTTTCCACCCCTACCAATATTCGATTTTCGGATAGTATAGGGTATGAAGGAAAAAGAAATCTTACACCTGATTGAAAAACTACAATTAAAGACTATCTCTGATGAAGAGTTAAAGCGGCTACAGCATATATTCCAAAGTACTGGTGGCAATAAAGCTATTCTTCGGTTGATGCACGAAAAATATGATGAGGTTGCTGATTCTTCTGAAATCCTGACCAGCTTTAAAAATGAACAAGAGATCCGGTCACGGCTAATCAGACAAATTGGAAAAGATTCTTCCGGCCCTAAGAAAAAAACCAGCTTATACTATTGGGCTTCTGCAGCAATAGCTGTTTTTCTCGTCATAGGCTTTATCTTCCTATCTGACAACCCTATAAATATCGACCAGGAGCTGGTATGGACGAAAGTCAGTACACATCCTGGAGAACGGAAAAAGATCACATTAAGTGACGGTACAACCATATTATTAAATGGTAATACAACATTGGCTTACCCTAGGGAAATTCTTAAAAATCTCCGATTAGTAAAGCTTAAAGGGGAAGCCTTTTTTGATGTAGCAAAAAACGAAAATAAACCGTTTCTTATCATTTCAAAAGATTTTACGACGCAAGTCGTCGGAACTTCATTCAATATCGATTCGGATATCGGAAGAGTTGTTGAGGTAAATACCGGAAAAGTAAATGTCTTTGCTGTACCGGAAAACAAAACAATTGAGCTTATAAGTACAGGCCATACGACAAAAGAAAATATATTATCATCGATAAATAAAACATCAGAGACAAAAGTATCCTTACGAAATGGGCAAAAAGCACGCCTCAAAGAACAGAACAGTTGGGAGGTATCTACTTATTATTACAAAAACTGGTCTGACAATGAGCTCGTACATCTTAATGAGCCTCTTTATCAAGTCATTAAAAAAGCCCACAGGAATTATGGAGATTCAATAGCAATATCTCCCAATCTAGCCAATCAAAACATCACTATAACGTTCAAAAACCGAAAGAAAGAACAAGTTTTAAACACACTAGCAGAATTATGTAATGGAAAACTAACCTACAACGAGATGACAAAGACTTGGAAAATCACAAAAAATTAATCGATTAAAAAAACCAGAAATGCTAGGCATTTCTGGAATTTAGTACACGATGCGATCAGAGCGCCTGAGAAACAAACTGATCGACATCTAGGTCATTAACAAAGTATTAACCTTTATTAATTATTGCAAAGATGCAAAAAAAAAGACATAATTATCATATTCCTAACCTCTTTCAGATTATGCGTATATCATTTATGCTCTGGTGCCTCCTCTTCACTACTTGTATAGTATTCGCCAGTAGTAAGAGTTATGGGCAAAAAGAACTGGATAAGACTATTCGGGTCAACTTTAAAAACATTAGCCTGAAAGATGCACTCGAGCAGCTTCAAACTAAATATCTTATTCCATTGGCTTACAGTAATGAGGACAACTCGCTTAATTCCAAAATAAATTATTCAGCCAACAAACAAGCTAAATATGTATTAAAGGATATTCTCGAATCTCAAAACATGACTTACGAGGTCCGACATGACTTCGTACGGTTGATTAGAAAGCCAATTGTCTCAAAGGCTGATGTATCTCAACAACAACGGGAGATTACAGGAAGTATAAGCGGTGCAGACGGAGAGCTGCTAGCAGGTGTATCGGTTAGTTTGAAAGAAAAACCGACAGTAGGAACCACAACGGATATCAATGGTAAATTTATACTAGCTGTACCTAATTCCGGCACCTTGGTCTTCGAGATGGTGGGCTATAAAACTATAGAAACGCCTATCAACAACCAAAGATCTTTGAACATTGTCATGGAAATAACGGAAGCCGGCTTGGACGAGGTCGTCGTTGTAGGTTTCGGTACACAGCGTAAGATTAGCCTTGTCGGTGCACAGTCTACAGTCGAAGCAAAAAACCTACAAGTACCCGTAGCCAACCTAACGAACGCATTAGCAGGACGCATCTCAGGAGTTGTATCTGTACAACGTACAGGCGAGCCTGGGTTTGACGACGCGGGCATCTGGATACGGGGTATATCGACCTTCAGTCAAGGATTGAGCGAACCTCTGGTTTTGGTTGACGGTACTCCCCGAAAAATGTCCAACGTTGATCCGGAAGATATTGAGAGCTTTACCGTACTCAAGGATGCTGCAGCTACAGCAGTATATGGTGTCCGCGGAGCAAATGGTGTTGTTATTATAAAAACAAAAGGGGGTACGCCCGGTAAACCAAAATTCAGCTTTAGGTATTACGAGGGGTTAACAGCCCTCACAACAAGACCTGAATTTGCAGACGGGATAACCTACATGCGTATGTCCAATGAAGCGCTGACCAACCGAGGAGCCGTTGAAAGATACAGTGAGGAGACCATCGCCAAAACAGCGAGTGGTGAAGATCCATATCTCTATCCCAATGTGAATTGGATGGACGCTGTATACAGAGATTTCGGACGACAACGTCGTGGTAATCTCAATGTCAATGGTGGATCGGATAGGGTTACCTACTACGTAGGTACGAGTTACTTCGATGAGAAAGGTCTGTATCAAGAAGACCCTGCTGTCAATTATAATCAACAAGTGGGCTACAAGAGGTACAATATGACATCCAATATCAACATACAGGCATCCAACCTCACCAAAATTGAACTTGGTATACAAGGCTATCTCGCCAATGCCAACTATCCAGGCTCTGGTCAAAGAGATATATTTGAAGATATATGGATGGTCACGCCAGTCTTACACCCAAAAGTATTTGAAAATGGTACTGTACCCGATCAACGGGCAGGCTCATTGGTCAATCCCTATGCACAGGTAACACAAACAGGATATGCCAACCAATGGCGCAATCAACTATTTTCCAACTTACGGGCTACTCAAGATCTGCCGTTTATTACAAAAGGACTCTCAGCAACAGCCATGTTCTCCTTCGATGTATACAACTATACCAGTATGCGCCGTACCAAACGTCCTGACAGCTTTTTAGCCATAGGTCGGGATGCCGATGGCGAAATGCAATATGAACAAACCTTCGCGGGCGAACGTTTTTTAAGTTTTAGCAGTCCTAGTCAGGGAGAGCGTACGATTTATATCGAGAGTGCCTTAAACTACAAACGCATATTTGGAGATCACAACACTTCCGGCATGCTCTTATTCAACAAAAGTGACCGGGTCGATACGCAAGCCGAAAATTTAGAACTATCTCTTCCCTACCGCTATATGGGTTTATCGGGGAGAGCGACATACAGTTTCAAAGACAGGTATTTCACAGAGGTGAACTTCGGCTACAATGGAGCTGAAAATTTCGCTCCTGAAAATCGCTATGGCTTTTTCCCTTC
>JBEBVG010000147.1:0-7281 GCA_040392845.1 Sphingobacterium sp.
TTTCATAATATGTGTATTTAAATATGTCTGTTGTTTATAAGAACGTAATAGCTACGTTAAAGTTTAACAATAACAAAAATATTGCCACAATGAAAAAAATAGAATTAACAAAAGAAGCCCATTGATTACTCAACAGGCTCCTCTTTGTCAGATAGATGTATTTATTTACTCCGCAGAGAGATCGATCTTTCTTTCTATGGAAACGTTATCTCCGGTTAAGGCATTACCCTGACTGTCTACCAAGGTAAGTTTTACGGTATTCTCGCCCATTGGCAGATTTAATATTTCGTAAGGTACCCATTGATCCAGGACAAATTCCTGTCCATTGATATCTGCTTTTACTTTGTTGCCATCAGCAGCCAGGTTTGTATTGTTAACGAAAAAGTCTAATAATAATGTTTTCGTGTCATCACCTTTATAGCTTCCTTTTGGTCGGCTGTAGAATAATGATGGCTCAGTAGGAGCGGATTGTTCTTCTACTTTCCCGTCAGCATTAACCTTGAATTTAATCAATTTAGAAGCATCAGCCGTTTTGATGGACTCATGGAAAGAGCGGGATAGGAAGGATAACAGGTAATGTTCCGAGTTGACAGGTACAGTCACTGAATGTTCAGGCTTATATAACGCTGCATAAGGCGTATTATCCAGGATAAAGTGGATATGCTGTCCTTCGTGCGAATTAGCCATATGGTGCTCATGTTCGGTTTGCTCCGTTAAGTTGAAATTTTGAACATCATATTTTACCGTGATTTTTGCTGAATCTGTACCTACTTTTTCAGAAGTGATGGAGGCGATTTTTAATGTTGCGCCTGGAAATTCCTTGGCATGTGGTAGAGGGTTGACGATTATAGCTTGGCCTGCTAAACTATCTACTGCTGTAGAATCCTGTGTTGTTGCACTTTGTCTAGATGTGTTGTTACATGCTACAATTGATGCCGACAAGGCTACAACTGCGAATGCTGATTTCCAATTTTTCATGCTTATTGAGTTTGTTATGTTTTATAGTTACATTTATTATAAACGATTAAAATGATATTTTGTTTTATCGACAGGCAATTAATAATGCCTCTTTGGTGGCTTGTAATGTCGTGTCGATATCTTTCGGCGTATGTGCGGCAGAAATAAAACCGACCTCGTAGCCTGATGGACCAAAATATATACCTCTATTGAGTAGCTCTCTGTGCATCACTTTATATTTTTCCATAGATGATGGATCAATTTGATCGGCACGTTGAATGTTGTCTGATGCTGTAAAAGCGAACCAAAAGATAGAACCAATGGTAAATACCTTTACTTCCAGATCCTGCTCAGCAATGAAGGTACGAATATTTTGGACAAATGACGCGGTGGTGTCTGCCAGGGCTTCATAAAATCCGGGCTGTGAAAGGATGCGTAGCGCCGCGATACCTGCTGCCATGGCAATAGGATTGCCCGATAGTGTACCTGCCTGATAGACGCCTCCATCCGGAGAGATATGCCCCATAATCTCTGCAGAAGCACCATATGCACCTACCGGCATGCCGCCACCGATGATTTTGCCGTAGGTCAGGATATCTGGCCGTATGCCGTAATAATGTGCCGCTCCTTCGAAGCCTAGCCGGAAACCCGTAATGACTTCATCGAAAATCAACAGTGCCCCGTGCTGTTGTGTGATTTCACGAAGAAAATGGATGTATTCCCGATCTTGTATCAACAAGCCGTTATTAGCGGGTACGCCCTCGATAATGATCGCTGCAATCTGGTCGCTGAAATCCGCGAACGCCTGTTGTACGGCAACTTTATCGTTGAGGGCAATGACGATGGTTTCGTCAGCAAAAGCTTTAGGAACTCCTGCAGAAGATGTTTCGCCGAAGGTGACTAAACCAGAGCCTGCCTTGACGAGCAGAGAGTCGGAATGACCGTGATAGCAACCTTCGAATTTGATGATTTTATCTCTTTTGGTATATCCTCTTGCCAGGCGTATGGCAGACATGACGGCTTCTGTGCCTGAACTTACAAAGCGGATTTTTTCGATATAGCTATTGTTGGACAGAATGAGTTCCGCTAGTTCATTTTCCAGTTGTGTAGGAGCACCGAAGCTTAGTCCTTTACCCAGCTGAGCCTGTACAGCTTCGCGAACCTGGGGATTATTATGCCCTAGAATTAAAGGTCCCCAGGAGCAGCAGTAATCTATAAATTCGTTGCCATCGGCATCCCAAAGATGCGCTTTGTCACCACGCTCGATGAATAATGGTGTGCCGTACACGGATTTGAAGGCTCTGACAGGTGAATTGACGCCTCCGGGAAAATAGTTTTTAGCTTTTTCGAATAGCTGAGCGGATTGCTTTCTTGAAATATCTTGTACTTGCATATTATCTGACTTTTAATCTCCTTCTTGTATTATAACCAGCCCTTATCCAGCACTTCTTTGGCGTGGTAGGTGAGGATAGACGTAGCGCCAGCTCGCCGGAAGCTCATTAAGGTCTCCATAATGGCCTGTTCGCCGAGCCAGCCATTTTTTATGGCAGCTTTGAGCATCGCGTATTCGCCTGAAACATTATACACCGCGATAGGAAGATCAAAATTGTCATGCAGAAGCTTGACAACATCGAGGTAAGGTAGACCTGGTTTTACCATGAGGAAATCAGCTCCTTCCTCAGCATCAAGCTGTGCCTCGATAAGGGCTTCCCGTACGTTGGCAGGATTCATCTGGTATGTCTTTTTATCCCCCTTTTTTGGTGCGGAACCGAGAGCATCTCGAAATGGTCCATAAAATGCAGAGGCGTATTTGGCCGTGTAGGACATCAATGACACATTCGTAAAACCATTGTCGTCCAAAAGCTGGCGTATATAACCAATACGACCGTCCATCATGTCGGAAGGTGCAATGATATCTGCACCGGACTGTGCATGAGCTAATGCCATTTTGCCAAGGACTTGCAGGGTTTCGTCGTTTAGAATTTCACCATTTTCGACAATACCATCATGGCCATCCGAGCTGTATGGATCCATAGCTACGTCGGTAATAACACATGTTTCGGGAAAATTCTTTTTGACAGCTTCGATGGCTCTTAGATATAATGTGCCCGGTCGGTAACTTTCGGTTGCGTATTTATCTTTCAGGGATTCTTCTACCGCGGGGAATAGGTCAAAGGCTTTTAAACCGAGTTTTAGGCAACTTTCTATTTCGCGAAGAAGATTGTCTATTGAATACCGGTAAATGCCGGGCATGGAAGAGACTTCGACCTTTTGATTTTCTCCATCGACAATGAATAACGGGAAAATCAGATTGGAAGAAGACAGATAGGTCTCCTGCACCATATCACGTATGACAGCTGATTTTCTATTTCTTCGGGGTCGTTGTAGCATTTTATTAGTATTAAGTATTAAGTATTAAGTTGTGTGTAGTCTTTTTTCTTTACTCTTTCGTCCTTTTTCCCTGATTAATATTCCAGGCCAAACACAGCTTCTGCTAATCCCATTTCATCGGGAGAGAAGGGTAGGGTATACTTTAATCCCATTTCTTCGATAAGCTTCGCTGTAGAATAGCCGATACAGATGATTTTTTGATCCGGCTCTGCAAGGTTCTCTCTGAAGTATGCCTCTACGTTGCTGGGACTTGTGAAAATCAGGACTTCAGCATTCGATTTATCCACTTTCTCGTCCAAGACAGTTTCATAAATAGGCATGTCGATGACCTTCGTACTATCCGTCAGGGCCTTTTGTATACTTTGCAGGGAGCTTTTTGCACGTGGAATGAGGACAGTCTGCCCATCGACTAATTTAGCAAATTCTTGTGCGATCTCGTCGGTGCTGATGCCAAGATCGTCTCCGGAAAAATCGGCAACACGGCCAAATTTCCGTAAGGTAGATTCAGATCCTCTTCCCAGGACAGCAATTTTTGTTTTCTTTAACAAAAGTGGTTTGAGGTTGAAGAAGTGTTCAATTGCATTTTTACTGTTGAAAAATACCCAATCGGCTCTTTTCAAGATAAAGGAATCCAAGACATTGATTGTAGGATATATCTTAATCAGGGAGCGATCTTCAATGTGAATATTGTGCTTCTTCAATGCCCGGGCCAGATAGGAATTCTCGTCCAGATCTCGTGTGATGAAGACTGTTGAAGGAAGCTTTCTTTCTTTACGGTATTTAGAAAATATAGTGTCAGCCATTCCTTCAGTGGTCTCTGACTGGATATATACACGATCTGGAAAGTCCTCGTTGTCTTCTGCGATAGATGTCCAGGCTTCGTATTTTCCATCACGCTTGCGGCAGTAGCAGCCTAATGGTGCATGACAGCCTGCATCAAACATGTTCAGGACTTTGCGTTCCACAGCAATTGTTTCTGCCACAGCAGGGTCGTTTATCTTTTGCAAAAGTGCATATAGCTCCTGATCTGCTTCGCGAATCTGTATAGCTAAGACTCCCTGAGCAGGGGCAGGTATGATTTCTACGGGAGCGATTTCTTCGATATGAAAGTCCGACAGATCCATCTGGATTCTGGCGATACCTGCCTTCGCCAATACGATAGCGTCGTATTTTTCGTCACGAAGTTTTTGGATACGTGTTTGGAGGTTTCCCCTTAGGTCGTCAAATTCCAGATCAGGCCGTATGGAAAGCAATTGTGCTTTTCTCCTGTTGGAGGAGGTCCCCACAGTGGCATTATGTTTTAAGGAAAGACGTTTTTTGATATCGACGCAATCTTTATGGATAATGATGACTTCAGATGGATCCTCACGCTCGGATACGGCTGCAATAGTAAGTCCAGGCGGATTGATAGTAGGTAGATCTTTGTGAGAGTGAACAGCAAGGTCGATTTTTGATGTCAGCAACTCTTCTTCGAGCTCTTTTGTAAAGAAGCCCTTCCCTTCCAACTTGTCCAGCCGGAGATGTTGGATGATGTCACCTTGGGTTTTGATAATTTTTAGTTCGGCTTCGATACCGATTTCGGCCAATTTGTCTTTTACAAAATTTGCCTGCCACAAGGCAAGCTCACTTCCGCGGGTACCAATGGTTAATTTCCTGTTCACTATTAGCTGTTTACGTTACGATATGTGGAGCAAAGTTAGCCAAATACCCCCACAATTCCGGCTTAAAATGTCAGAATAAAGTATATTTAGCCGATCAGCACAGGAATGTTAGTTGTTTTCGTGTTCTGTACTTTTAACCAGGATTTCTTTGGCCATGACCATTGGAACTTTAATGTACTTTTTCTCCATATAGTTCATGACTTTTTCCAGAACTTCACGAGCTTGAGGATCCAGATTGCTGACATCATGGGCAAAAACTTCATTAATGGCGGTATGACGAATTTCTTTGATTGTCGTTGGTACCTGGCGCATAGCGACTTCTACGCGTCTTTGTTTGATAGTAGGAAGGAATTCCTCGATATTGGAGTCTATAATCCTTTCGGCATGCTCCAGCTCACTATAACGCTCTTGTATATTCTTGGCAGCTATAGCTTGCAGACAGGACACTTCAATATAATGTATAGGATTGTTAGCTATGACGTCGGGAGCGATATCGTTTGGTACAGCTAGATCTACGATGACTTTTTTATCTGTCTCGCCCTGTAATAGGCTTTCGTAAGTTGCCTGGTCAATGATAGAATGGGGAGCACCTGTGCAGGTGATCATAACATCAAATCCCTTTTTATAATTTTTTAGCTCCGTCAAAGGATACGCTTCGGCATTTAACTCCGTAGCGAATGATTTTGCATTTGCCAGTGTGCGGTTAAAGATGACAAAGTTAGATAGTTTGTGTTTTTTTAGATATTTTGCAAGATTCTGATTGGTCTCTCCAGATCCAATGACCAATATTCTTGGATTATCGGGAAGCTTAACTTCTTTCAGCTTACGGTAGGCTAATGATACGACCGAAATAGGATTGCGTGAAATGTTAGTGTGTGTGTATACTTCCTTAGCTGTTTTTACCAGACGATCCATCATCAAGCGTAAAAAATCACCCGTGAAGCCCGCCTTGCGGCACTTTTCGAAAGCTCTGCGTACTTGGGCGAGGATCTCTTTTTCACCTACTACCAGGCTTTCGAGTGAGCATGACATACGGAAAAGATGACGTAAAGCATCTAAACCAGCATATCGCGTTACTTGCCCTAAATAACATTGAAGGCGCTCAGATGGTACACAGAAATTCATTTTGTCCATGAAGTTGGCGACAAACTCATCGGTTAATTCATGTGCCCCATAAAAAACAAATTCCACACGATTACATGTCGCAATATAGAATATCTCTGGAATGTCAAGATTGTTTTTTAGATTTATCAATCTGGAATCCAACTCCTCGTTACAAATTACCAAATTGCCTAAATCTTTTAGGTCAACATGCTTGTGTGTAAATGCTATTACTTTTAAATTCTTCAACGCTTTCTATTCTAGCATAAAAACTACTGACACAAATGTAGAGTAAAACCTCGGGTCTTCTGTCAAAAATCTGTCAAACGCATTAATTTAGAACGTTTTTAAATAGGTGTTTTTGAATTGTATTTCACTGATATATAGTAAATTGCAATTTTGTGTAAAGAAAGGTGTGATGACAATCATTATTCGATTAGCATAATATGAGATAGGTCACCTTTATTTTTTGTCTTTCTTTTTTAGTTTTATACCATGTATATACTATATAAGCCGTTGGCTTGGCTAGGAGTAGCCGTGGCGGCACTATCGACAGTCTTTTGTCCGTTTGTAAAAGTTCCTCTGGTAGGGAATTGGAATCTGTATCAAACCGATATCAGCTTATTTTTTTTAACCAATGGTATCTTAGCTGTAGCTGTATTATTTCTGTTTATGCGAAAGGTCGGTGTTTTCCGTTTCGTTACCCGGGTTTTTACGGCGTGGTGTATACTGGGTTTTCTTGCCGTTTATTTCAAGATCAACAACTATTTTGGGATTAAGCTTTTCGATGGACTACTGGCCAGGACCTTGCATATAAAATGGGGCTGGTTCTTCTTATTTATAGGAGCCATCCTGTTATTGCTCAGCGTACGAAAGTTAAAAGAAGTAAAGTAGGGTCGTTATCTTTTGTTGGGACGATGTGAAATAAAATGGGTTTTTAGCTTATCTAGGCCGATGTCTTCTTCTTCCTTATCGAGCTCGTATAGCCATACCTTCTCGCTCACGAGTTCAACGCGTTCTTTTGAACGGATGAGGTCCATGGGTTTTACGCGGAATTCTTTGCTTAGTGGCTGGCTTTGTGCTTGGGCTACCCGACTATGACGAATGATCTGTATGTGGAAGGTAGGCCATTTGCCAAGAGCCGAGAAGTTAGCCGTATAAATCTGGGCAA
>JBEBVG010000148.1:0-7252 GCA_040392845.1 Sphingobacterium sp.
GTGATGAAGTTATCATCCCCACACCCTACTGGGTATCCTATTCCGAAATGGTCACTTTAGCGGAAGGGAAGTCGGTATTTATCGATACGGATATTGACAGCAATTTTAAAATTACACCCGAACAGCTCGAAGCAGCGATAACACCTCGGACGAAGCTTTTCATGTTTTCTTCCCCTTGTAATCCAACAGGATCGGTTTATAGTAAAGAAGAGCTAGCTGCGTTGGTTCAGGTATTTGAGAAATATCCCAATATTTTCATTCTATCGGATGAAATATACGAACATATTAACTTTGTCGACAGCCACGAGTCTATAGCACAGTTTGCAAGTATAAAAGACCGCGTCATCATTGTTAATGGCTTTTCTAAAGCCTTTGCAATGACAGGATGGCGTCTTGGTTATATTGCTGCCAATAAAGAAATTGCTGCTGCCAACGATAAACTACAGGGACAGACTACCTCAGGAACCTGTTCTATTGCCCAACGTGCTGGCATTGTTGCGTACGAACAGGGCTTGGATAGCGTATATGAAATGAAAGAAGCATTCGTCAGGCGTCGACAATTAGTATATGATTTATTAAATGATATACCAGGTGTGAAAACAAACCTTCCTGAAGGTGCCTTTTATTTCTTTCCCGAAATCAGCTCTTTCTTTGGTAAAAAAGACCCGTCAGGAAACGAAATCAAAAATTCTGCCGACTTAGCATTATATCTACTGAATTACGGTCATATTGCTACTGTTGGAGGTGACTCGTTTGGTAACAACAACTATATTCGTCTTTCGTATGCCGCTTCGGATGAAAACTTAAAAGAAGCACTTCGCCGGATGAAAGAAGCACTGGGTAAATTAGCCTAATATTCTTATTTTTCACAAGGACATATGAAAGCTTGTCCTTGTGAAAAAATAATTCAACTTTCTTAACTGTTGATATAGCTTTGCAGATGATTAATAGTCTGCTTCTGGTCTTCGATTATATATTTTACCAGGTCACCTATAGAAATCATACCTATTACCGTATCATTTTCTATGACGGGCAGATGCCTGAAATGATTGTTAGTCATCATTTCCATACAACTCTCGATCCTTTCGTCCTGCGTTACGGTGCGAGGTGAACGTGTCATGACTTCATGAATCAGTGTGTCTTTGGACGATTTTCCGTGCAAAATTATCTTTCGGGCATAATCCCGCTCGGTGAATATACCAATTAGTGCTTCATTTTCAACAATGAGCAACGCACTGATATTTCTTTCCATCATGATTTGCAAGCCATCCAGAACCGATGTATTCTGGCTCACAGAATAGACCACGGGTGCCTTTGCCTGGAGGATGTGTTTTACAGTTTTCATAATTTCTTAATTAGTAGCCTGAGACTAATATACAAAAACTAATAAAACAAACCTAACTCTTTACAGCCTCTTCTCGATCTCCCGAGCGACTCCTTTTCCAAAATCTTTGTCCACAGTGATATACCCGGGATAATAGTAATTCTTCCCCCCTATCTTGACAGAAGGTTTTATTTTTAACGCCAGAAAAGCATCACTCTTACGCGTCATAATATCACTCAATAGTTTATCAAATCCTTTTTCCTGGGCAACACCAAACAAATTGGCCCTAAAGGTCAATGGCACAATCATGCTTTCATTGGTAGCCAGATTAATATTCTCATTCACAGCTCCTTCAAACAGAGGCTTTCCTTGAATTTCGATAATATATTTGAACTCATTGATGGAAGCCCTCTTTGCTGTAGGATTGGATACTTTTAGATTTACATTGGCTTCAAGCGGTAAATCTTGCTGCAATAAGGCAAAAGCAATAGCCGGCAACGATGCCAATGAAACACTTTCCCCACCTTGAAGTGTCTCGATATTCCGACCAGCAATTCTCATCTGATCCAACGACTCGATAGTATAGTTACATTTTCCTAATGTTTCGATTTGCGCCTTGTAGTTCGTCGCACAGCCAGACAAAGCAAAAATCGTCATACATAAAAAGGATAAATAAGCGAGTTGTTTTTTCATATTTTTTATTGTTAATTTTCAAAAATTATAGGATATACCCAATGTAAAAACAGCATTACCTGCCTTCAAATATTCATTATTATTCACTCCTATATTAAACCCCGACGTATACTGTAAATGAAATCCCTTATTCAATTCCAGGCGTGTGTAAAATACCGGTTCCACAAAAAAATTATCCTCCTTCGGAGCTATCTCGCCATCTATCTCGAACATATCCATGGCCACTCTGCTCAGACGTATAGCTGTACCATAGCTCAATTCTCTTTTCTCTCCGAAGATACTTATTTTTTGTTTCCTCGTCGAGGAATAATTGATCTGGGCAAAGATTTTATTGAAGTCCATCTCCCGGCTTTCTACAGTTTCATACCCACTTATAGCAGCACGCTTATCCACTTGCAAAGCATTACCCAAGCCGTATCCACCATAAATTTCCAGCACCTGACGCTTATTTTTACCGATTTTTGTAAAATAACCTAGTCCTCCCTCAATTAACCATTGCTTAAGGTGAAGATTCGAATCAAATCCCTGATCGATAAACGAACCGTTCCCGAGAATTGCAAGATGATTGGTAGCTGCTACCGCGATAGAGCCGCTGATATTCCCCTTTGGGTTGACATGAGCCGCAATGTATCCTTCTCCACGATTCTTTAACATTGGCGTAGCGGGAACATTAGGCATGTAAATAGACGAACAGCTGGAGCATAAAACAAAAACTAAAATCCCTCCGGCAAATTTTATTAAGTATTTCATTTACAACGTATCAAAAAAGCCATCCTTTATATTCTTTATAAAGAATGGCTTCAATATTTTAACGGACTATACAATTAAACCGATCAAATTATTCTATACCTGAAGGAACCTGTTCGGTTTCAGGCGCTTTATCGATCAACTCCATAAATTGATCCAATTTAGGTGTAATAATGATTTGTGTACGCCTGTTACGCGCCTTACCAGCCACAGTAGTATTATCGGCAATAGGATTATATTCCCCTCGTCCTCCGGCGGTAAGACGTTTAGGATCTACACCATATTGGGTTTGCAATGCTTGCACCACAGAAGAGGCCCGCAATGCGCTTAAGTCCCAATTGTTACGGATATTCGGTTTTGAGATAGGATCAGTATCCGTATTACCTTCGATCAATACTTCATAATCATTATAATCCATAATAATCTTAGCAATCTTACTTAATGTTGCTCCAGCCTGATCTGAGATTTCATAACTTCCCGATTTATAGAGCATGTTATCCGATAATGAAATATAGACTACACCTTTTAGAACTTGTACGTCAACATCTTTTAGTTCTTCCCGGCTTAATGACCTCGTCAGATTATTAGTGAGTACTAAATTCAACGAATCACTCTTATTTTTGGTATTTACTAAGTGCTGGATGTATTTGTTTGAAGCGTTGATCTCATCGACCAGTTTAGAAATGTTAACATTGCCTTGGGAATTCTGATCAATGCTTTTGTCCAAAGATCCCTGAAGACGAGCATAAGCTTCCTTTAGTGTCGCATTATTCTTACGCTCATATTCCAATTGATCTTCCAAGCTTTTGATTTTCGCTCGGCTTTCAGCCAGATCCAACTGACCTTGTTGATACCGCTCGGCCAAATCCTTATGCTGGGTTTCCAGCGCGGTATACTTCTTATTACTGACACAACTCGTCATTAATGTTCCTCCCAGCACGAGCGAGAGCAACCATACATTATACGATCTTACCATAGCTTTTTTACTTTGGTATATCATGTAGCAAAAAAAATGCCTATTTTCTCTTTTTGTATTCTTGAATGACAAACTGAAGCTGTTCTTCTTGCGTCATATCTGAGTTGTCCAGTATGATAGCATCTTCAGCCTGCCTTAACGGACTTTCTTCACGAGTACTATCGATATGATCACGATGGGCTATATTGGTCCTGACTTCTTCTAAAGTCACTTGTTCACCTTTATGCATCAATTCGTCGTACCGTCGCTGCGCCCTTACGGACGGGCTAGCCGTCATGAATATTTTCAGATCTGCATCTGGAAAGACCGTTGTACCGATATCGCGTCCGTCCATTATGATGTCTCTTTTATGCCCGAGCTGCTGTTGTTGGGCGACCATAGCTCTGCGCACCTCCTTAATAGCACTAACCCCACTGACGCGATCAGACACCTCCATAAGACGTATCTCATCAGTCACATCCTCATGGTTTAAGAATACTTTTGTTTTCTCCGGAGCGGGTATGAAATCAATTTGAATATCCGCCAGCGCAGCCTGTACCTCTTCGGCACTATCGGTATTTACGTGATGACGCAAGAAATAAAGTGTTACGGCCCGGTACATCGCTCCACTGTCAACAAAAACAAACCCCAAAGCTTTAGCCAATGCTTTAGCAACGGTACTTTTCCCACAGGAGGAAAAACCATCGATTGCTATAATGAAATTATCTCTTGCCATACATTAATTATTACCACCTATCAACACTCCCGGTTTATTAACCAGAGGAATCTTAGAGAGGTTATCATCAACTATACTTTCAGGCAGAAAAATATACTTCTTATCGTAAATAGTATCTGCAATATAATAGCTGAGCCAATACTCATTGGTCAACCCAAACACCTGATGATCTATTGCCTCAATTTTCGCAACACTCCTAGGCTGTATATCTCCAATAAAATGGCGTAATGTAGTCGTTTTCACCTCTTTATTATCCTTTATGCCATATCCTTTGGAAGTAACAAACACATCGTTTATGACCTCTTCCCTTTCATTGATAAGATAAACCATCCAATTTTTTGAATCGGGTGTTTCTCCTTCCAGCACAACTGCGATGGAAATATCTTCCACAATGTTTGGTGGCAGGTCTTTTTTCATGTTTCTGACTATTTCTTTTTCGCCGTAGCCTTTTTCGCACCTCTGGCAGGCTTCCCATTTTTGGAATCCTGTTCTGCCCATTTCAACACATCAGCATAGGTAATTTGGTCTATGTCTGTTCCCTTCGGTATTTTAAGATTTTGCTTTCCGAAGCGAACGAACGGTCCCCAACGGCCATTTTCAATCTGCGCATCAGGGTTTTCTTCAAATACCCGAATAACTTTGTCTATATCTTTCTGGCGTTTTACCTGGATAATCTCAATCGCCTGCTCCTCTGTTACGTCCAACGGATCTAGGTCTTTAGGCAATGAATAGAAAGCTGAGTTGTGCCGGATATAGGGCCCGAAACGACCAATCGCCACCGTCATCTCCTTATCTTCGAAGACCCCCACTTTTTTTGGCAATTTGAATAACTCCATTGCTTCTTCAAAAGTGATGGTTTCAATCATCTGCCCTTTTCGTAGGGAGGCAAACTGAGGTTTTTCCTCATCCTCTGCTGCTCCAATCTGTACTAATGGGCCGAAGCGCCCTACACGGACACTTACAGGTTTTCCCGTAGCCGGGTCTGTCCCCAACACACGCTCATGCGTAGCACGATCAGCATGTTCCAAAGTATCCTGCACCTCGTCATGGAACGGGCGATAAAATCCCTCCAGCATATCCGTCCATTCCTTTTGTCCCTGTGCTATCTCATCAAACTCCTTCTCGACTTTGGCAGTAAAGTTGAAGTCCACAATTCCTCGAAAATGCTCTACTAAAAAGTCATTGACCAATACGCCAATATCTGTGGGAAACATTTTATTGCGTTCCACACCTGTCATCTCTGTTTTTACCTGGTCTTTTATCACTCCGTTGGCCAATGTCAACACCTTATAATCACGGCTTTTACCATCACGATCTTCTTTTACGACATACCCTCTGTTCTGTATCGTAGATATCGTAGGTGCATATGTCGAAGGTCTTCCGATTCCCAGTTCTTCCAGTTTTTTCACCAAAGAAGCTTCTGTATAGCGTGCCGGAGGTCTCGAAAAACGTTCTGTAGCCGTCATTTCATGTAAATACAAGGGCTGTCCTTTTTCTAAAGGAGGTAACAATGTGTTATCGGAATCGGCGTCATTACTAACTTCAGCATCCTCGTCTGTAGATTCCATATATACCTTAAGGAAACCATCAAACTTCATGATTTCACCAGAAGCCTGTAGATTTTCAGAACGTGTCGACACATCGATTTTTGCAACAGTCTTCTCAAATTCAGCTTCACTCATTTGGGAAGCTATAGCTCGCTTCCAAATTAGTTCATACAGTCGCTTCTCGGAACCATCCCCATCGATGGTATGATCCGAAAAATAGGTCGGACGAATAGCCTCATGTGCTTCCTGTGCACCAGCTGACTTTGTTTTATATTTACGGAGATGATGATATTCACTTCCATAAGCCTTTAATATTTCTGCCTGTGCCGCATGAATAGCAGTATCCGACAGGTTGACGGAATCGGTACGCATGTAGGTAATCCGTCCGGCCTCATAGAGCCGCTGCGCAACCTGCATTGTCCGGCCGACAGAGAAGCCCAGCTTCCTGCTCGCTTCCTGTTGCAAAGTTGATGTCGTGAAAGGCGCCGCAGGATTTCTCTTTGCCGGTTTTTTTTCTAAACTAGCCACTTTAAAGTCGGCCTGTAGACAATCTTTTAAAAACTGTTCGGCATCCTCCTTCTTTGCAAATCGCTGGGGTAGCTCTGCTTTCAACGATTCTTTGTTCTTGCCGGTTTGGAATAGGGCAACAATCTTATAAGATGCTTCCGCGCTGAACTTATTGATCTCCCGTTCCCGGTCGACAATCAAACGGACTGCTACCGATTGTACACGACCTGCAGATAATGAAGGCTTTACCTTTCTCCACAGCACAGGTGACAATTCAAACCCTACCAGCCTATCCAATACACGACGAGCCTGCTGGGCATTCACCAGATTGTAATCAATCGTACGTGGACTTTCAATAGCTTTTATAATAGCTGGCTTCGTAATCTCATGAAATACTATCCGTCTTGTATTATCTTCCTTCAATCCTAATGTCTCGTATAAGTGCCACGAAATGGCTTCCCCCTCCCGGTCTTCATCGGAAGCTAACCATACAGTTTCCGCAGCTTTGGCCAACTTTTTCAATTCGCTGACTACAGCCTTTTTATCCGAAGGCACTTCATATTTTTGCTCAAATTTATTAGCAGTATCTATCGCGTCATCAGTCTTGACCAAATCCCGAATATGTCCATAGCTGGACTTTACCAAAAAATCACTACCAAGATAACCCTCTATTGTTTTTGCCTTCGCAGGCGACTCTACTATTAATAAATTTTTAGCCATTGAATTTTTTAGATTTCTGCAAA
>JBEBVG010000149.1:0-6972 GCA_040392845.1 Sphingobacterium sp.
GCAGGATTCATAACCCTGAGGTCGGCAGTTCGATCCTGCTCCCCGCTACCAAGAATGAAAAAAGTTGGTTTAAAGCGCTTCGCCGGATACCAACTTTTTTGTTTTTCGCATAGTATCATCGCGATGGAACGTAAAAAAATTATCATACATAATTATTTTAAGTTGGCTGAGGTGTCTTGTGTAGTCAGTGTGATCTGTGTTATACTTGCTTTTTCCATAAAACACCTTACTGAGTATCTGGAGTTGGAAATATTTACCTGGGTTAAATCCTACAATCCTGTTTTTTTTATTGTATTGCCGACGATCGGGATTACCATGATCTACTTTTTGCGTAAATTTGCCTTTCGAAACCGCAAGAATAAGGGGATTACCGAGATTTATAAAACTTTAGATCATAGGAAAGATCATTTGCCTTTATTTAAGGTGCCATCACATTATATCAATGGTTTCCTGACCGTAATATTTGGAGGATCTACCGGGGTTGAAGTGTCGACGGTCGTTGCTACTGCCACACTGGGAAATCTGGCCTATAAAACAAATTTTTCAGCCAAGCAGTATAAGCGGGAACTTGTCTGTGCAGGCGTAGCTGCGGGTATCGCTATATTATTCAATAGCCCTATTGGAGGGTGGCTATTTGCTGTGGAGGTCATCGCCCGCAAGGTTGATCGGTCTATTTTATTAAGTTGCACCATTGCTGCGATCGTAGCATGGGTATTCATTTACTTTGTGGATTCGAAACCATTATTTTCTTTTACTACAACAGGGTGGGAGTGGGATGCGTTGCCTTATTTTTTGATATTAAGCTTGTTGGGTGGTGTATTATCCGTGTATTTCACAAGGCTTGTTTTATTTGTCAAGCAGTTTTTTTCGGGTATTTCTAATAATTTTATTCGGGTCAATTTAGGTGCCCTTCTTGTAGGAGGTATGTTGTTTCTATATCCAGCTCTCTATGGTGATAGTTATCATGGGTTTAAAGTGATTATGGAGCAATCCATGACAGGGATGAATTTATCATGGTTCGCATCGCTCTTTGTATTGGTATGTCTTAAGCCGCTTGCCGCGTCGCTGACGTTAGGTGCCGGAGGTGATGGCGGGGTATTTGCACCCAGCATTGTTTCGGGTGCATTCCTCGGAATACTTGTGGCCGGTATATGCAATACCTACCTGGGAACGGATCTTATCCTTCTTAATTTTGCCCTGGCGGGTATGGCTGCTACGCTATCCGCTTCTATTCATGCGCCTTTGACTGCGCTGTTTTTGATATGTGCCATTGTTCCAGATGGCTTTGCCCTCTTTATACCTATACTTCTGGTTAGCTTCGCAGCGAAGTTGTTTGCACAATATATACTGCCATATAATGTGTACACCTACGACTTCTTTGTACAAGGGAAAACAACACGAGGGGAAAGATAAGATAGTGATGAGGTAAGTTTTGTGGGAATTACTGGATTCGAACCAGTGACCCCTACCTTGTCGAGGTAGTGCTCTAAACCAACTGAGCTAAATTCCCAAAACTTGTCTGCAAAGATTAGAAAAAAAATTGAAATGTAACCTATCTATTTGCAAATATTATTTTTAGGGTTCTAAGCTCCACACTTCATAAATAGGATCACCTTTAGAACTTAAACCGCTGTGGTGCCAATCCTTGTTTTTGATCTCTCCCTTAAATTTTAATGTATTTCCAACGCGGCTATTGTCCCTGGAGAAAAACAAAAGATGTTCAGCATAGTTGTTGTCCGAGAAGACATAATTTCCACCTCCTGTACCATAAAAACCTTTTTCTGCGGGATTGATCGCAATCCATTGAAAATAACCGTCTACAAGTATCTTAATTGTTTTGCGATCTCTTCGTGGGATTGCAGCTATATTTCCGTCTTTTGCCTGTCGGCCTGTGATGCGCCATACCCCGTCGAGTTCTTGATTCTGTGCAGACTTCTTTGTAAGTGTCTCTCCTGCGATCGATAATGCCTCTCCACTTTTTGAGCTCGGTAAACTTACGTGATTACCCACGCTTTGCGGATCTGCATCATTGTATTCTAGCGTGATGTGTAAGGTTTTGCCATCAAAATGATAAGGTCCTCCTTGCGTTGAGAGATATTCCTGATCCTTAAATAAAATTTTACTACTATAACCGTTTTTGAAAAGCCATACAGTGTTGGTGTCCCCGGACTTTGCCGAATATGCACCATCCAGAACTACAGTCTGGCCGAAAATTGTCGTAGAAAAGCATAAGCATAGCATAAAAGTTAGTGTTTTCATAAGAATTGTATTTTGTTTATGATAAGGGTTTCTGATCCTCGACATAAAGTGGAATGTCGATGAAGAAAGTTGTCCCTTCGTTTAATGTACTCTCAAATCTTATCTTGCCATTCATACCTTCAATAGTTTGTTTGACAAATGCGAGGCCAAGACCTGTTCCGGAACTCTTTGTTGTAAAATTTGGTCTAAAAATATTAGGAATTACATCTTCTGCAATGCCCATACCGTTGTCTTTGACTTGTACCTCTATTCTATTGTTGCCTAAATTATTAATAATGATATCAATTTTAAGTTTTCTTCGTTTGGTACCTGCCTCCATGGCATTTTTCAGGAGGTTATTGAAGGTGCGAAGCAACTGCCCGCGATCTCCCAGAACATTCAACTTCGGTATGCCGGTATTATTCCTTATCGAAATTTGCGTATTCGGGCCGCTACTGAAGGTGTCCATAGATTTTGTAATCTTACCGACCAGGTCGATAACTACCATTTTTGTCTCGGGGAGTTTTGCGAAAGAAGAAAACTCCGATGCTATATGTGACAGGGCATCGATTTGTTCAATGAACGAAGTGGATATTTTTTTGAAGCGCTCCTCTAATTTGGGATCTTTTTCATGAAAAGACCGGCTTAGTTGCTGTATACCCAACTTCATCGGTGTAAGTGGATTCTTGATTTCGTGAGCAACTTGTTGTGCCATTTCTCGCCATGCCGCTTCACGCTCTTTATTACGCAGCTGTACGGCATTTTCTTCTAGCTTGACTAACATAAAGTTGTATTCCTTGATTAAGGAGCCAATTTCATCATTTTTGTGCCAATATAAAGGCTCATTGGTCTTCCCGCTGAGTGAAGTTTCGGCTAGCTTCTGTCCAATAAACTCTAAAGGCTCTGTGATCTTTCGTGCGATAAATGCTGACAGGAAAGCAAAGATGATGACGATGATCGTATAGATATTAAGAATGGTATTCAATAAGGCATTCTGACTACTCGTTTCTTCATCATTGGAGGAAAAATAAGGAATACTTAAGTAAGCAAGTGTTTGGTAGTTTGCATTTCTGATGGTCGCATAAGTGACATCATAGGTAAAATCGGCGACACCCTCCTTATTGATGATTTCGCTTTTCTTCAATACATTCAGATTTAACAATGCATCAATATGAATATATTGCGAAATCAACTTTTGGTCGTATATCTTTGGCTGGGTAGAATAAATAAGCTTTCCATTGTTGTTGTATAGGTTGAAATCCGTGGACAATACATCAGAGAGATTTCTTATTAAACTTTCTATATCCTGCACAACATCATTATTCGGTGAATTATATATGCTGCTTTCTATCTTGTTGGCAATCTTGGATATATGTTCGAGTTTTTCATTTTTTCTGTTTTCTTCCGATTGGTAGCTGATACTGATGAAGGTGATCACTCCCGAAATAATGACCGCAAGGAGTACCGACCAAATGACTAATGTCTGTATACGGGTACTATATCTTATATTTTGCCGCAGTCGATGGAATCGAAATGTCAGATGCTGGAGTGTGAATCTTTGGGAAATAAAGACGGGAATCATCGTTAGCAAAACGTTGATTAATGTAGTAACGACGTAAAGTAGTAGAAATGATGATGAGGCTAAGGCTATAAATTCCCAATACGATTGAGTTTCTTTACTCACAATGATAGTCGTGTAGCTATTAGGTCTGTACATTACCTGGATGAAGTGATTATCTTCATCTAGTACGATATACTCCTCCAAAGCTTGTGGATACGATGCATCAGTGCTGGGATAAATGAATTTACCATTTTGTGTAATTAATGTCCCATTCTTATAAAAAGCATAGCTATTTTCACCTAAATTCTCCTGACTTAGTTGAGTTTCATTCTTGTTTGTATTCAAAAGTATAGGAAAAGGCAAAACCGGGTTGAATACTTTATTGGTAAAATTTAAAATTAACGTCAACTCGTTATCTGGCGAAAGCGGTATTTTTAGCACCGCAAAATATTCCAACTTACCAATTTCCGTGGCATATTTGTAAAAGCTGGAAGTTGAATTGATTTTTGTAGAGTTGATGACTTTTTCACGATAATCGGCGATCTTATTAGAGGTATATGTCTCTACGGGATTCTCATTGAGATAGTAGTAGCCCTGAAAATCGTATTTTGAAAGGTAGCCATTGAGGTATTTACGCTTGATATAGGAGGTTAAGAATTTGCCATCTACATCAGGATAATTAAAATGTAATGTCTTCAGAATATGCGTATCGCGTAAGAGGTCGTTTTCAATCGAATCAAATTGAACAATTGCTTCCGGGTCATCATTGGATTTCAGAAGTGATATGGTCTGCTTTAGTTGCTTTTCCTGCGCCATTTCGTAGGAGTAGGAGAAAATAATGGCAGTGATCAGGGCTAAAGATACCAGTGAAATAACGTGTGTAGAGACACGATTTTCCTTGAACATGGAGTGATCGAATGATCGTATCAGCACGATTAACCCAATGAGAACGTTCACAAGATTAAAACTGTCGTTGATGGCCGATAGAATTAAAAATTGTACCAGCACGATCAGCTGTATATTGAGTATGTTGGTCGACTTGTCACAAAGGCCTTTGCCGATATACAGAATAAAATCTGTCAATAGAATTAGAGAAACAATATTGATGCAGTAGATAAGTACAAAAAGTAGGCTAAAGGAATGTGTTTTTAAAATTTCAATAAAGTTGTAATCAATAATAGAAGAATGTGTAACAAGTGTTCCGAGGTAATGGAATATCTGATAATATGCGACGTAGAGCAAGCATAATAAAAGATAGAATAGAATGGCGCCTTTGGGCTTCTTTTTGAACTTTTCCTTAATGATAAGGCGATCTTTTACATAGATACAATGACATATCACCCAGAGAATTGCGACGCTATTGGCAATAAAGGTCCGTATATTAGTTATGAAAGGAGGATATGCATAATTTTCAGGTCTGAATATGGGTAGATTGGAACTTTCTGCTAACCAATTTGTGTGTGTGTCGAGTAACCTGACCAGGAAAAATAAGATTGCGATAACAACAATGGATAGCCAGGGATATCCTCTCTTTGCAATATCAATACATATTCCCTGTATGAGGATAACAAACGTGATGGTAGCGAGAAACCAACACAATAACTGGATCTTGATGAAGATGCTCTCATGTTTATCATTGTTAAGTTTGACTGAGAACAGGTAGGTGTTATCTTTCGAATAAATATTTTTAATATTTTGGCTATCGCCAAAGTCAGCAATTTCAAGATTATTTGTTTTTAAAATACGTTGTAAGACTAGTGGTTTTAAATAATCATTGTTATTCCTGAATAACCGCTTTACGATAATTAATGCTAATAGAGTCGTTTCCTCATTGATTACTTTTTTCTTAATAATGAAGGATCGATTTTCAACAGTGATGTAGGAAATATCATTTTTGAGACCGTTTAATGCTTCCGGTACATAGACATTCGAACTCCAGAATATAGGGGTGTTGTTTTTATAGATAAAAAGAAAGATTGACTTTTCCCGATATTTTTTTGATATTTCTCTTACCTGTAGCGGATATCTTTCACTGTTAGCAAAAGTTTTTAAGAGCAGCTCATCTTCAAAAATATCGTCTATGATTTCCTCTTTCTCATGGATGCTCTCAGTCAAGAGCTTACTGTCCATATCAAGAATCTCATTATCAGCTATGGTATTATTGATGGTAACAGCCGTCGAGATAAATAGAACTGTAAGTACAAATAAAAGTATCCGTATATTATTACTCATTATCAGAGAGCTTGACGTTACAAGGTTAAACTTAGATAAATTTACTTTTATATGCAAGATAATTGTGGTGCATATAAAGGCTTAATCTATAGAGAAGATATAAACAAAAAAGTCCTTACAAGGTTTTTTTGTAAGGACTTTTTTAAGACCACTTGTGGATTAAGACTAACTATGAACGTCTTCCTGGCGGAATAATTTTGCATTTAGATATTCCCGATTTAGTCTTGCAATATTTGTCAACTTAATACCTACCGGACATTCGGCTTCACAGGCACCTGTATTCGTACAACTACCGAAGCCTTCTTTATCCATTTGGTCTACCATGGCTTGCGCACGTTCATAACGCTCCGTCTGACCCTGAGGAAGTAATGCAAATTGTGATACTTTCGCTGAAACAAATAGCATTGCCGACGCATTTTTACAGGCAGCGACACAAGCTCCACAGCCGATACACGTCGCTGACTCGAAAGCCTCATCTGCAACACGTTTAGGAATAGGTATAGTATTCGCATCTGGTACACCACCTGTATTCACATTGACATATCCGCCTGCCTGTTGGATACGGTCGAAGGCGGTACGATCTACGGCTAGATCTTTTAATACAGGGAAAGCAGCTGCACGCCACGGCTCAATAACGATCGTTTGTCCGTCATGAAAGCTCCGCATATGTAGCTGGCACGTGGTGGTTCCTTCTTTGGGGCCGTGTGGACGACCGTTGATAACCAGCGAACACATTCCACAGATACCTTCACGACAGTCATGATCAAAATAAATAGGATCTTCACCTTTACGGGTCAAATCTTCGTTCACAACATCCAACATTTCCAGGAAAGACATATCGTCAGCGATGTTGTTAGCCTGGATTGTTACAAACTGTCCTTTTGCTTTGTTATTTCTTTGACGCCAAACTTTCAGCGTTAAATTTAGCTCTTTACTCATAT
>JBEBVG010000150.1:0-6943 GCA_040392845.1 Sphingobacterium sp.
ACAAAGATAAGTGTAATAAGTACACTTGTCAAGAGTTTTGGTAAAACTTAACAATTATTTAACACTACAAGATTTCCATCCTTCTACTATCTCTTTTCATTTTCAAAGTATAACAATAATTTGACAGGAAAAAACCATCTGTTTCGGTAGTTTTGCAACCGAATGAACGTTCAATTGACAGATAAAACAGAGTGTATTTTTAAAAACACACTACTTCTTATACAAGAACATGGGTTCCATGGTACACCTATGAGCCAGATTGCAAAATCGTCGGATGTTGCCATTGGAACGATATACCATTATTTCCCATCTAAAGAGGTACTGATACTTCGCCTCTACGATTATTGTAAGCGAAAAATACACAGTTATATTTTTGATAATATGGACAAGAGTCTGAGCTATAAGGACCAGTTCGCTATCGTGTTCAAACGTTTCTGTTCATTCTACCTGGACAATACAGATAAATTTAGTTTTATGGAGCAATTCTATAATTCTCCATTTTTTGAGACAGCTCATGACAAAACCTGTGATGGCCCTTATGAAGAAAACAAAGTCATCGCTTTTCTCTTACAGGGCATGGAAGATAATATATTAAAAAGATTGGACGTTGCTGTCTTGTCCTCAGCTTATATAGGAGTAGCGGTATCTTTTTCCAAATCTGTCCTTTATGGAAAGGTACAATTTGACGAAAAACATTTGGACGATTTAATCGAAATTATTTGGAACGGCGTAAAAACAACATAAACAACATGAACTTTAATTTGAAGCGAAAACTATTACTTTTATTTTTTGCGGTGGTAACCCATTCCGCAATACATGCACAGCAAGCGACAACGCTCACCCACGCCACATTAGGCGATCTGATAAACTATGCCCTGACCAATAAGATTGAGCTCAGGCAGGCACAGATCGATCAAGAAATCGGTGAGCGCGAAATTGCCTCTGCCTTATCGGGATGGTTTCCGCAGATCAATGCTACGGGAAGCCTGAGTCATGCGCTCCAACTGCCCACCACGAATATTAATGGGGCGAATATTACAATGGGGCAGCGTAATAACAGTGCCCTGGCTTTCCAGGCTGACCAGGCTTTGATCAGCCCTCAGTTATTCCAGGCATCAAAAGCAGCACAATATGTACGCCAGACAAACGACCTAAATTTAGAAGATGTTAAAATCAATACAGTTGTCGGTGTAAGCAAAGCCTACTATGATATCTTGACGAGCGAGGAACAGATCAAGATCATTTTGGAAAACATTACTCGTTTAGAGCGGCAACATGCGGAAGCGTCTGCACGGTATGAGGTCGGGCTGGTAGACAAAACTGACTACAAAAGAGCACAAATATCATTAAACAATGCCCGGGCGGAATTGAAATCTGCCCAGGAGTTGCGCAAATACAAATACGACTACTTGAAAATGTTACTGGCAATCCCGATAAATCAGTCACTCTCACTTTCTTTTGCAAACGAAAATATGGAGACGTCGATACTTTTAGACACGACAGAGTTGCTGCAAATAACTAACCGCGTAGAATTCAGACAGATCCAAAATCTAAAAGAAATCCAAAAACTCAACACGCAATACCATAAGTGGAGCTTTCTACCGCGTGTGGGCGCGTATGCCAATTATTCAATGAACTACAGAAACAATAATTTCGGAGACTTATATACGGACAATTTTCCCGCTTCAACAGTGGGACTAAGCCTCAATCTGCCTATTTTCCAGGGGACGAAACGTATCCAGGAAATACGGAAGTCGGAATTACAGGAGGATCGATTGGAACTTGATATACAAAATCTGGAGAACCAGATCGGTACCGAATATTCTTCAGCGATGGCTTTGTATCGTGCAAACCTAAATGACTGGCGCAATGCAAAAGAAAATATGGACCTATCCGAAGAAGTGTATAATACGATCAAACTACAATATGATGCAGGCGTAAAGACCTATCTGGATCTGATGACGGCCGAAACAAATTTAAAAACAGCCCAGCTTAGTTATCTTAATGCACTGTATGCCGTATTATCCAGTAAACTGGATATCCAAAAAGCATTGGGCACTGTATCCATCAACAATTAACTCTTGACACTACTCTATAACCATAACGAATACGCAAAACGATGAATAAAAATCAAATACTTTCGGCATTACTGATTGGATCCGGATTACTAGGACACTCTTGTGGTTCTAACGATGCAAAAAAGCAACAAGCGGCAAACATATCGCCGGCAGAGGTGGCTGTACCTGTTTCCACAGCTGTCGTAGGCAAAGAAATTGTATCCAGTACGAAGAGTTACCCAGCCAATGTTGTCCCTTTACAAGAGACCGAAATCCGTGCGGAGGTTACCGGATATATTACCAATATATATGTGAGCGACGGTGCCTACGTCAATAAAGGACAACGTCTTTACGAAATAGACCGCGTCCGTTACCAGGCTGCCGTAGATCAAGCGAAAGCAAACCTGGAAATTGCAAAGGCTAATTTGGAACGTCTGCAAAAAGATCTGCAGCGTTATCAGACTTTAGCTGAAAAGGACGCGATAGCCAAGCAGACTTTAGATTATGCGGTAACAGACCTCAGCAACCAGAAAGCACAGGTACAAGCTGCCGAGGCTGCTTTGACAACTGCCCGGACAAATTTACAACGCTCCATAATCATAGCTCCTTTTGCAGGAAATGTAGGTATTTCGGAAGTACGTAACGGTGCTTTAGTCAGTGCAGGCAGTACATTATTAAATACCATCAGTTCGACCAACCCTATTGCTGTGGAGTTCCAGATCAATGAAAGAGATATCGCGACATTCAGTAAACTACAGGCAGGAAGTACAAATGCACAGATATACGTTTCCTTACCTGACGGAAGCCGTTTTGATGGCGTAGGACGTATTTCTACGATAGATCGTGCTGTAGACAGTCAGACGGGGACATTGAAGGTCAGAGCATCCTTTCCAAACACTTCCAACACTTTACGGGCGGGTATGAACGCTACATTGAATATCGAAAGTACGTCTAAGGAGGAACAACTCGTCATTCCGTACAAAGCTGTGTTTGAACAACTGGGCACATTCAACGTATACACGGTCAATGATAGCAGCAAGGTAGAACTAAAACAGGTTTCCTTAGGACAAAAAATTGACGACAGGATTGTCATAGCTTCAGGGCTTGAAATCGGACAAAAAATTGTGGTAGATGGTACTACAGCTTTAAGACCTGGTTCTAAAGTCGCAGAAAACAATATGCCGAACAAACAATAATATTTGCAAGAACGCTAATCAAATAACAATGATTTCAGAAGTATTTATTAAAAGACCTGTAACGGCTATCGTAGTCTCCATCCTGATTACGATAATCGGGTTGATTTCCATCACGACTTTGCCGATCAGTCAATACCCCTCTATAGCGCCACCTACAGTTACTGTCACAGCCAACTATACGGGTGCAGATGCACAGACAGTCGAACAGACGGTTACCACACCTATAGAAAGCCAGATCAACGGTACGCCGGGCATGATCTATATGTCTTCAAACAGTACATCGAATGGACAAGCTCAGATTACCGTCACATTTGAAGTCGGAACGGATATAGACATAGCAACATTAGATGTACAAAACCGTGTAGGAATCGCAGAACCGTCGCTGCCTGAAGCGGTACGCCGGCTGGGTGTAACTACACGTAAGGCCAATACCGATATTCTGATGCTAGTCTCATTAGTGTCACCAAAAGGAACCAGGGACAATAAGTTTTTGGCCAACTATGCCAACCTTTATGTCCGAGATGCTCTTATGCGTGTGAAAGGCGTAGGAGATGTCAACTCCTTTGGACAGCCCTTCTCCATGCGTGTATGGCTGGATGCCAATAAATTAGCCAACCTCAATATGACGCCCGCCGACGTGTCTGCTGCAATCAATGAGCAAAATATACGTATACCGGGCGGAAGTGTTGGGGGCAATCCTCAGGAATCATCTACCGTATTTGAGTATCCTGTGATTACCGATTCGGATCTGTCTGATGTAGAAGATTTCGAGAATATTGTCGTAAAAACGAACCGCGACGGTTCTATTGTCCTGTTAAAAGATGTTGCAAGAGTAGAATTAGGACAGTTCAATTACGGTACTTCCACCACGGTAAATGGTATGATCTCCACCGGTATGATGATCAATCAGACGCCGGGCGGAAATGCAGTAGAAACAGCCGACGGGATTTTTGCCGCTTTGGATAAGCTCAAGGAATCCTTTCCGGAAGATGTAGACTACGTCATCGGTTATGAGACTGTTTCTGTTGTCAGCGCATCTATCGAGTCCGTTATTCATACGCTCGTCGAAGCACTTATACTGGTCACACTGGTGGTATTCTTTTTCTTACAAAGCTGGAGAGCCACTTTAATACCTGTATTGGCTATTCCGGTTTCTATCATCGGTACATTTATCTTTTTCACCATATTTGGCTTCTCCATAAACAACCTGACTATGCTCGCATTTGTGCTTGCCATTGGGATAGTTGTGGACGATGCCATCGTTGTTGTTGAGGCTGTACAACATTATATTGATCAAAATAAGCTGAGTGCGAAAGAGGCTACCAAACGAGCGATGAAAGACATCACAGCGCCTGTTATTGCCATTGGGTTAATCTTAGCTGCGGTTTTCGTTCCGGTAGGGTTTATCCCCGGGATGGTAGGAAAACTGTATCAGCAATTTGCAATTACTATTGCAGTATCCGTATTGTTGTCGGCATTTATCGCACTGTCCCTCACCCCTGCACTCTGTTCCCTGCTGCTAAAACCTACAAGCGTCAGAAAAGAGTCTAAAGGGCTAAATAAACTCTTTTATAAGTTCAATATCTGGTTTGAGAAAGTTACGAACAGCTACTCAAAAGGTGTAAAAAAGGCTATCAAAGCCACTCCCCTGGTATTGGTTATTTTACTTTGTATTTTCATCGGTACAGGATGGATGTTCAACACCAAGTCTGCAGGCTTTATCCCAACAGAAGACGGCGGGATGTTCTTTGCTGGTGTCACTTTGCCAGAGGGAGCCTCTGCTTCGCGCACAAACGAGGTGCTGAAAGAACTGGAGGATGAAGTACGCCGGGATTTTCCGGAAATAAAATATGTCACAGCCATCTCAGGAATCAATATCCTGAACAGATCGTTCAAACCTAACGGAGCTACACTCTTTGTTTCCTTAAAACCCTGGAAAGAAAGAAAACGTACCGCCAGCCAAATAACAGGAGCGATCATGGGCAAATATGCACAATATCCAAAAGCAAAAGTGCTAGCCGTAACGCCTCCTGCGATTCCGGGGCTGGGATCCTCCGGCGGGTTTTCGTTACTCGTGCAGGATCTACAGACAGTGGATATCAAACAATTTGAAGCTACTGTGGGTAAATTTCTGGCGGCAGTAAACCAACGGCCCGAGATTGGAATGGCTTATACGCTCTTCAACTCTAACTCACCGAATTATAAATTGCACGTAAACCGCGAACAGGCAAAAAGAATGGGTGTTCCCGTCTCAAGCATATATTCTACCCTATCGGCTTACCTAGGTAGTAGTTATGTCAACGATTTTACAAAATACGGACGAAATTTCCGTGTCGTGACACAAGCAGATATGGATTATCGCATGAAAATAGACGATATCCAAAAGCTTTATGTAAATAATGTACAAGGTCAACCTGTACCAATGGGAACGTTGGTCGACTACGAGCTGGTTACGATGCCTTCCATCATCAACCACTACAATATTTTTAGAAGTATTGAAGTATCCGGAAGCTCTGCACCAGGCTATAGTTCGGGGGATGCCATACGGGCTTTGGAGGAGGTTGCAGCCGAAACATTGCCGGCAGGCTTTGATTACCAGTTTTCAGGATTGTCTTTGCAGGAAAAACAGTCCGGCTCTAAAACTATACAAATATTTGCATTATGTATCTTATTTGTATTCTTGTTGTTAGCAGCCCTGTACGAAAGCTGGTCGGTACCTTTTTCAATCTTGCTATCTGTACCACTAGGTGTATTTGGCGCCATTCTGGCACTGATGTTATTACCTAAGCTGGACAATAATATTTACGCGCAGATCGGCCTCGTGACGATCATTGGTCTTGCGGCTAAAAATGCCATTCTGATCGTGGAGTTTGCTAAAGAACGTGTGGACATAGGCATGAACTTATTGGAAGCAACTTTGGAAGCTGTAAAGCTACGTCTACGCCCTATCATTATGACCTCTTTGGCATTCATACTTGGGATCATACCTTTGATGATCTCTACAGGTGCCGGAGCTGTTTCCCGGCAAACAATAGGTTGGACTGTCTTCGGCGGAATGACCGCAGCTACTTTCCTGGCTATCTTTATCGTTCCGGTACTGTTTGTCATCATTACACGCCTGAGTTATGGCAAGAAAAAACTAGCCGAACTTGAAGCCAACTTCGATGAGGAAAAGAAAAAACAACTCAGTTCACATTAAAAAGAAAAAAGTATCATACAATAAAAAGCCAACTTCCGGGTTGGCTTTTTATTGTATCTACATTTTTTTATTTAATACTCAGGAGTTTAACAAAACATACAAAAATATTTTTGCAAACACTCCAAGAAGACTTATATTTGCATCGTCGAACAACAAAACAGCTTGCCCAGCTGGCGGAATTGGTAGACGCGTTGGTCTCAAACACCAATATCTTCGGATGTGCCGGTTCGACTCCGGCGCTGGGTACTTACAAAAAAGGGGTTGAAAACAATCCCTTTTTTACTATTAAAAACCGCCTTTAAAGGCAATTCAGCGTTAAGATTTCATACGGTTTATCAATTAATCGAAAAGGTGTTTCTCTAAGTTTTCCCAAACACTTTTTTTGCAATGAAAAATTCCAAAACGCTTGAAATGTTTGGATCAAGCAAAAAAGTTGGGGGGATAATCTTTTTTACGCATACAATTTCATTACCCTGTATAAGAAAAAAGAA
>JBEBVG010000151.1:0-6932 GCA_040392845.1 Sphingobacterium sp.
GAAAATTTTTTTTGATCTGCTCCATGACAGATCTTCCCTGCTCAAATTCACCCAACGAAGCGAAATGGAACCAAATAGGTTTTTGCCCTTGCTCAACCGTTTGCTCTATATGTCGCAAAAGGTTTTTACGTCCTTCTACCCATAGTTTCGCTTTAGGTATGAAAGGAGCAACACAACGCAACAATACGCCATAAAGTAAGATGCCAAGGTCATATAATAATCGCATATTGTGAAATATTACTTATCTTCGTCAAAGATATTAAACCTTTTCAAATTCACGACCAAGTGCAATCGAGTGTGCGAAAAAGAATATTAATTACGGGAGCAGCAGGTTTTTTAGGATCACACCTCTGTGATCGTTTTATCCAGGAAGATTATCATGTTATCGCCATGGATAATTTGATTACGGGACATATTGGTAATATCGAGCATTTGTTTCATCTGCCGAATTTTGAGTTTTATCACCATGATGTATCCAAGTTTGTACACGTGCCCGGACATTTGGATTTTATTTTGCATTTCGCTTCGCCGGCAAGTCCTATCGACTACCTGCGCATCCCCATACAGACATTAAAGGTTGGATCTTTGGGTACGCATAATTTACTGGGGCTCGCGAAAGATAAAAAAGCGCGAATATTGGTGGCGTCGACCTCCGAAGTGTATGGAGATCCCCTGGTTTCACCGCAGTCGGAAGATTATTGGGGCAATGTCAATCCGGTCGGGCCGCGTGGTGTATATGATGAAGCCAAGCGATTTCAGGAGGCTATGACCATGGCTTATCACCGTTTCCATGGTTTAGATACCCGTATTGTTCGTATTTTTAATACGTATGGTAGCCGCATGCGTATCGATGATGGAAGAGCTTTACCTAACTTTATACGGCAGGCCATGCGGGGTGAAGATATTACGGTGTATGGCGACGGTTTGCAGACACGTTCGTTTTGTTATATTTCGGATCAGATTGAGGGGATTTTTAAGCTGTTGAAAGCCGATTATCCCTTGCCTGTAAATATTGGAAATCCGGATGAAATCACAATATTGGATTTGGCTGACGATATTATCCGGTTGACGAATAGTAACTCTAAAATCGTTTTTCAGGAACTACCGATAGATGACCCTCAGCAACGAAGACCGGATATTACGTTAGCAAAAGACAGGTTAGCCTGGGAACCAAAGATCGGGAGAGAGGAAGGACTCTTAAAAACAATTGAATATTTTAAATTTGCACTATAAAACATTTTAATCAATGAGTAAGATATTAGTAACCGGCGGGACAGGATACATAGGCTCGCACACCGTGGTCGAACTTTTTCAGGCGGGATACATACCCGTAATTGTCGACGACCTGTCCAACTCGAATATTCAAATCCTGGATCAGATCGAGAAAATCATCGGTGTGAAGCCGGAATTTTATCAATTTGACCTTTGTGATACAGCAAAGACAAAAGAATTTATACAGAACAATCCGGATATAACCGGCATTATTCATTTCGCGGCGTCAAAAGCGGTAGGAGAGTCCGTTATCGACCCCTTAAAATACTATGGTAATAACTTCTTTTCGTTAATCAACCTGCTCAATGCCTATAGGAACAAGCCGATCAACTTTGTTTTTTCATCAAGTTGTACGGTCTATGGTGAGCCGGATATTTTGCCTGTTACTGAATCTGCACCTGTCAAAAAAGCGGCTTCACCTTATGGTAACACAAAACAGATTGCCGAAGAGATATTGGAAGAAACGGCGAATGCTTATTCCAATTATAATGTGATAGCTTTGCGCTACTTTAATCCGGTCGGTGCACATCAAACAGCCCTGATTGGAGAATTGCCTATTGGGGTTCCTCAAAATTTGCTTCCTTTTATTACCCAGACGGCTATCGGGAAGCGAGAGCGGCTAACTGTATTCGGAGACGATTACGATACGCCGGATGGTTCCTGTATCCGGGATTTCATCCATGTTGTCGATCTGGCAAAAGCACATGTTGCTGCCATCAGGTTGCTGGAAAAAGGTAATCCAAATGGTAAATATGATGTGTTTAATGTGGGAACTGGGAATGGTTACTCCGTATTGGAGGCTATTGCTGCCTTTGAAAAAGTATCGGGTCAAAAGTTAAATTACAGCATCGGTCCTCGTCGTGATGGTGACATCATTAAAGTGTGGGGAGATGTGACGAAATCCACACAGGAGCTCGGATGGAAAGCCGAACTGGGTATTGAAGAGATGATGGCCTCCGCCTGGAAATGGGAACAATATCTAAAGGATAATCCTATCTCCTAGCGGAGGTAGGTTATGCCTTCCAGGCAATAACAGAAATTTCCACATTTACATTTTTTGGCAATGTTTTGACGGCTACGCATTCACGTGCAGGCTGGTTGGTGTCAAAGTATTGTGCATACACTTCGTTGACGGTACTAAAATAGTCCATGCTACTTAGAAAAATAGAGGTCTTCACTACATCCTCGAAATTATATCCCGCATGTTGGAGTATAGCGCCGATATTTTTTAATACCTGGTGTGTTTCGTCTACGATACCTGTTGTGATAAGTTCCATGCTTTCAGGAATAAGTGGTATTTGTCCCGAAACATACAATGTTTTGTCAGCCTTGATGGATTGATTATACGGTCCTATTGCGGCGGGGGCATTCTCTGTATTGAGTATTTCTTTTTTTGACATGAGATTTATGATAATAGATTTAAACGAAGATACACGAGTGTATCGTAAATGTCAATAATAATTAAGGAAATGGCACAATGATTGTAAAAATATTGACTTTTTCAATGTAGTTTTGTCGTCTATGAAAAGAGAATTATTAAAATTATCTGTCGTAGTATTGCTTATTCTCGTCAGTATATCATGTCGCTCAAAGAAAAGTACTACGCTTTCTCATAAAGTTCCTGAAGCTGTGGTATCAACCCCCTATCTGGATACGGTTAAAAAGATTCAGGAACCTGTAGTAAGGTCGCGGATGACTCCGGCAGATGAAAAGGTCGTGCCCATCGATGAAACTATTTCTGTTCAGCTTCCGGCTGTGCCGCGTGAATTCCGGGCCGCCTGGGTAGCTACTGTTGCCAATATCAACTGGCCCACCCGCAATAACCTTTCCGTCGAGCAGCAGAAAAAAGAAGCAGTTTATCTGCTGGATCTCCTGAAAGAAAATAATTTTAATGCCGTCATTTTTCAGGTCCGCCCTTCGGCGGATGCGCTGTATAAGAGCAGTTATGAACCCTGGTCTTATTTTTTGACGGGGGAGACAGGCAGGGCACCGCAGCCGTATTACGACCCGCTGGAGTTTTGGGTTGAAGAAGCCCATAAAAGAGGACTGGAGATCCACGTGTGGCTCAACCCTTATCGTGCGCATCATTCCAATGGAGGTACTGTGACGTCAGAATCGATGGTGCGAAAAGCCAGTGATTATATTGTACGATTGAAAAATGGTATGTACTGGTTTGACCCCTCGGATCCTCGTACACAGGATCATGCGGCGGCTGTAGTCAAAGATATCGTGACACGATACGACATCGATGGCGTCCACTTTGATGATTACTTTTATCCCTATGCCTCTTACAATGGTGGTGCCGATTTTCCCGATTATAAAACATGGAGCGCTTATCAACGCAGTGGAGGTACGCTTACGCGGGCAGATTGGCGTCGGGAGAATGTAAATAAATTTATTCAGCGGATCTATAGTGAAATCAAGGCAGAAAAGAACTTTGTGAAATTTGGCCTTAGTCCCTTTGGTATATGGAAACCGGGTTATCCTGCTGGTATTACAGGATCATCGCAATATGACGAGCTGTATGCGGATGCAAAGCTTTGGCTGAATAAAGGATGGGTAGACTATTTTACACCACAGCTCTATTGGCCTATACAGCCGCAAAGGCAGAGTTTTCCTGCACTCCTGAAGTGGTGGGAGTCGGAAAATACTCATCATCGTCATTTGTGGCCCGGTCTCAATACTGTGGGGATAAACGTAGCTGATAAGTCTTCCGAAATTATAAACCAGGTACGGTTGACACGGGAAATTTTGCCAAATTCTACCGGGGCTGTGCATTGGAGCATTGCCGGGCTGACCAACAACCCGGATCTGTTGAAAAAATTAAGAGAGGGACTCTATGCATCTAAAGCATTAGTGCCTAAATCGCCTTGGTTAAAGGCTAATGTCCTGTTGAAGCCCTCCCTCTTGTTGACCGATCAACAGCACTACGTCTTTGCAAAATGGTTGCACAAACAGCCTGACCAGGTGTTTCACTGGATATTATATATGCGTTATGGCCAGGAATGGCAGGTGGAGATATTAGACTCTTCTGTGTCGTCGAGGGAGATTGTAAGAGACAGAAACGGGAAGAAACTTAATGCTGTTGCTGTACAGGCTGTTGATCGGTTAGGCAATGAGAGTGTATATATTGCGAAGCCGGTAAAATAAATAATCGTATTTTTATTTCTAAAATCATTTGCTATGACATATGCACACTTTGGTCTGAAGTTTCTTCAAAAGGCCGCTTGTTGTTTTCTCGGCGTATTTTTTGTGACATATTGTTATGGGTGTACCTCCTTCCAAAAGGAAAGGAAAATGGATAGGTCGGAAGATACGAACGATTCAACGGTTGTCGCCCGGATCACTCCCGGTGCCGACCAGCTATCGGCTTATTTACCACTATTGAAAGGAAAAAAAGTCGGCCTGATGGGAAATCAAACCTCTATTGTCGGTGTCGGGAAAGAACATTTAGTCGATGTACTGTTGTGGGAGAAGGTAGACCTGCGCTTTGCATTTGCACCGGAGCATGGCTTCCGGGGGGACATCGAACGAGGTGAGAAAGTCTCGAATGAAGTGGATGAAAAAACAGGATTGCCTCTTTTTACCTTATACGGAGGCAACCAGAAGCAGGATTCTATTGTCAATTCAATCGACATCATGATTTTTGATTTGCAGGATGTAGGGGCACGTTTTTATACATATATTACTTCCTTGCATCGGGTCATGGAACTATGTGCCAAACACAATAAAGAACTTTTGGTGCTGGACAGGCCAAACCCCTGTGGTGACCAGGTCGACGGGCCTGTGCGAAAAGACGATAGATTTAAATCTGGCGTGTCCTTTCACAAGATCGCTATGGTACACGGACTTACTGTCGGGGAGTTGGCACAGATGATTAACGGAGAACAATGGCTTGAGGAAGAGAGAACATGTAAGCTTCATGTGATTCCAGTGAAGAACTGGGACCATGCCATGCCTTATGAACTTCCTGTTGTCCCATCACCCAGTCTTCCCAATTACTTATCCGTTCGTCTTTATTCTTCCTTATGTTTGTTCGAAGCAACGGATGTATCGGTAGGTAGAGGAACGGATTGGCCATTTCAAGTTGTGGGCTATCCCGATCCCATTTTCGGTGATTTTACATTCACGCCTACGGAACGAAGCGGAATGGCAAAACATGTAGAAGGGAAAGGTGTAAAAAATTACGGCCTTGATTTAAGAGATATAGATGCTAACTATCAACAATTTACTTTAAAATATATTTTATATTTTTATAACAAGATGCCCGACAAGTCCAAATTCTTCACACGGGAAGAGTTTTTTGATAAGCTTGCGGGAACGGATGAGCTGCGTAAGCAGATTTTAGCCGGTAAATCCGAAGAAGAAATCAGGGCATCCTGGCAAGAGGATTTAGAGGCCTATAAGAAAATGCGTGCGAAGTATCTGCTGTACGCAGATTTTGAGTAAAATAATAGTCATTCCGAACGCCTAAAGGGATCCCTAACCGATAATCTCAGCTGCACGAACAAAAAATAAATCGGAAGTTCGTGAACAATATTTATTTCTCTGTGTTAATGAGATAAACGTCTATCGCTGAACAGCCTATGTGTGTTGTTGTTTTGTGATAAATTCAGATATAGACGCTTTTGGAACTGAATTGTGATATTTCTTTAACACATTAACTAACTAATTACCAATGAGAAATAATTTACTGTTCTCTGTTGCATTAGGTGTAGTGATTACCTGGCCTTCTTCTGTGGTGCCGGCAAAAGATAATCTGGCTAAATCTAGTCCAACATCCACCTTTACGGTGGACAAAGCAATCCAGCAGGCCGTACAAGGTACGGTGTCGGATGCAAATGGCCCTCTATCGGGTGTAACTGTTTCTGTAGTTGGCACGAACACGGTAGTGGCAACAGATGCTACTGGTCGATTTTCTATACAGGCACCTATGGGAGCTACACTTCGGTTTTCAATTGTAGGTTATCAATCCAAAAGCCTGCCTGTATCCTCTTTAAATATGAACGTCGTACTTGAAACAGATGACAATATGTTAGAGCAGATCGTTGTTGTAGGGTATGGAACACAGAGACGGGCGCACTTAACGGGAGCTGTATCGTCGGTTAATGCGGATGAGGTTTTTGGAAATAGGCCTATCGCCGACGCTGCTCGGGGACTGCAAGGAGCTGTGCCGGGATTGAATATTCGTGTACCAAGCGGAGAGGTGGGCTCGGATCCGTTGTTGCGCATTCGCGGTCAAGTGGGTTCGGTACAAGGAGATGGTGCTCCACTGATCTTAGTTGATAACGTGGAAGTACCGAGCCTGCAATATGTCAACTCACACGACATTGAGTCGGTGACAGTATTGAAAGATGCAGCCTCGGCGTCTATTTATGGAGCCAAAGCGGCTTTTGGTGTTGTGCTGATCACGACCAAAAAAGGAGCGAAGACCGAAAGCGATGAGTTTACTTACTCCAACAACGTTATCGTCCAGTCACCCTTCAAAAAAATCGAAATAGCAGGAATAGAAGGACTAGAGTACACATTGGATGCGCATGAAAATATGAAGCAGGCCGGGCCGGCGGGGGGCTTTTGGCGTATAGACCGAACAAGTCTGGAGCGAGCGAAAGAATGGCAACGGTTATATGGCAATACAGTGGGACCAAGCGATCCGGTGT
>JBEBVG010000152.1:0-6923 GCA_040392845.1 Sphingobacterium sp.
TCCCACGATCTGAAAACACCGCTTACACTCGTGCTTGAACCACTTAAGCAGCTGAAAGAAACGCTGGAAGCAAATGACCATGTAGCCGGCTATATGCAGCTTATAGAAAGAAATGTATCGCGTATACAGCGGATGATAAGCCAATTACTACGCTTTAGAGAGATAGAGAGTCAGAAAATCACTTTACATCCTCAGGTAGGTGATTTTATAAACTTTGTGCGCGATGTCTTTAGTCTGTTTGAATTATATGCAAATAAAAAAGAAATAGAAACGAATATTTCGACACATAAAGATCATATATATGTTGCTTTCGATTATGATATCATTGAGAAAATTTTAACCAATCTGTTCTCTAACGCATTGAAGTATACACCAAATAAAGGCTATGTAGGTGTGCGTATATATGGATCGACTGAAGAAGAGAAGGCGAGGTTGTCTCAAAAGCCGGATGATGGAGAACTGGAATATATTTCAATAGAAGTGCTAAATAGTGGGGATGGATTCTCTGAGCAACAAATAGCTACCCTTTTTACTTCTTTCAATCGTTTATCTCCTCGTCGGCCAACATTTGAGGAGAGCTCGGGACTTGGACTTGCCATCGTAAAGGAATTAGTTGATGTTCTTAAAGGCAAGATTTGGATGGTCAATAAAACAGACAAAATTTCATTTACGATCATCCTCCCCTTGAAAAAGGAAGCCAGCCCCGGAGATATGCAGTGGAATGTGTATGATTATACTATTTCAGAAATTGACGATATCATGTTGGATTCTACAGAGTCAGAGAGTGCTATTAAGAATGCACGGAAAAACGAGAGTCTGCTGCTTATAGAAGATGATCCAGCCATGCGTACTTACCTGGAACAGCGGCTTTCGCAGAAGTATAATGTTTATACGGCCAGTGATGGCATGGAAGGTATTATTAAAGCCGAAAAGATTTATCCACAATTGATTATCACCGATCTTGTAATGCCCAATGCGAATGGTTTTGAAGTCTGTCGCCGCTTACGGCAGAATTTTAAAACCAGTCATATCCCTATTGTCATGATTTCGGGCGTGGGAGACGAAAACCAAAATAAAATTAAGGCACTCGAATACGGGGCAACTGTATTTATTGATAAACCTTTTGAAATCGAATATCTATTGCAACAAACGGAAGCTATCTTGAAGAACCAGCAAGAATTGCGGGAGATATACAGCAAACGGCTGGTCGTCGATCCTGCAAAGGTCACTATCACATCTATGGACGAAGAACTTTTGGTAAGAGCAATGAAGTTTATTGAGCTGAATATTGCAAACCCTAATTATTCCGTTGATGATTTTGTCTCTGATATGAATGTGGGAAGGACGATCTTATATCAGAAAATACATGACATTGTAGGTATGTCTATAAAAGAGTTCATTCTGAATATCAGGTTGAAGAGAAGTGCTTATTTATTGGAACAATCTGATCTGACAGTATCCGAAGTTGCCTACCAGACAGGCTTTAATAATGCAAAATATTTTAGTGTATGTTTCAAAAAGCAGTTCGAGATGAGCCCCTCTGAGTTTAAGAAAAAATCGGCTACAGATTAATTTCTATTTCTGATTTATTTCAATCCTCACATTTCCTGTTTTTTGCCCAGGCTCCGGGTAATGATGTGTTCTGTCGACTTCACAATTTTAGTTTAGTCTCAGCATTTACCGTTATTTTTCTTAAAAACGATACGATTTTAGTATTTTTTGAGAGGATATCTCCCTCTAAAGAAAAACACCTTTAGTATTTTCGATATATGAGAATTCGTTCAATAAAAAGTAGAACAGTACTTTTTTTACTGCTGTTGCTGATAGGAGTGACACCTGTTACTGCAAAACAAATTTACGAGACAGACGTCGTCGTGTACGGGGGAACGTCAGCTGCGATCGTTGCTGCAGTGCAGGTCGCAAAAATGGGGAAGTCTGTGATTGTGGTCTCCCCTGACATACATCTGGGAGGATTGTCGGCAGGGGGGCTAGGTTATACCGACACGGGAGACAAGTCTGTGATAGGAGGACTCGCCCGCGAGTTTTATCATAGAATATATAAACACTATCAGGAGCCTGCCGCTTGGAGATGGCAAAAGGCGGAAGCGTATGGAAATAAGGGCCAGGGCACTCCCGCAATGGATAAAGAAGAACGAACGATGTGGATTTTTGAGCCGCATGTCGCTAAAAAAGTATTTGACGACCTGATAATGGAAAATAATATTCAGGTACTTCGCGACGAATGGCTAGACCGTAAACAGGGGGTGCAAAAGAAAGGAAACCGGATTGTATCGATTTCCACACTATCTGGAAATCTATACAAGGCAAAAATGTTTATTGATGCTACATACGAGGGTGATCTTATGGCCGCGACGAAAGTAAGCTACCATATCGGACGTGAAGCAAACCGTGTTTATGATGAAGAGTGGAACGGAGTCCAGGTGGGCGTATTACATCATCAACATTGGTTTATGCACGATATAAGTCCTTATAAAGTGCCGGGTGATCCTACAAGTGGTTTACTTCCCGGAGTATCATCAGAGGACCCTGGCCGGAAGGGAGAGGGTGATCACAGGCTCCAGGCCTATTGTTTTAGAATGTGTCTGACAGATCATCCCGAAAATAGAGTTCCTTTTCCTAAACCGGAAGGATATGATGCTTCGCAATATGAACTATTGGTACGTGTATTTGACGCAGGATGGAGACAAGCTTTTGCAAAATTTGATGCCCTACCTAATCGCAAAACAGATACAAATAATCACGGTCCATTCAGTACGGACAATATAGGTGCTAATTACGATTACCCGGAAGCTACCTATGCGCGAAGAAAGGAGATTATTAAAGAACATGAGGTATACCAAAAAGGTTTGATGTACTTCATGGCTAACGATCCGCGGGTGCCGAAAGATGTAAGAGATAAAATGCAGCAGTGGGGACTGGCAAAAGATGAGTTTGAAGATAACGGCAATTGGCCAACACAATTGTATATCAGGGAAGCCCGCCGAATGATTGGAGTTAACATGATGACTGAGCATGAGGTTCTTGGGAAAAGACAAGTGAAAGATCCTATTGGAATGGGATCTTATACACTTGATTCGCACAACACCCAGCGTTATGTCAAAGAAGACGGTTTTGTGCAGAACGAGGGTGATATCGGTGTTAAAGTAAAAGAACCGTATAGGATATCCTATGGGTCAATTATTCCTAAAAAGACGGAGTGTGAAAATCTACTTGTGCCGGTATGCCTTTCTAGCTCACATATTGCTTATGGCTCCATACGTATGGAACCGGTATTTATGATACTGGGCCAGAGTTCTGCTACCGCCGCGGTGATGGCTATTAAAGAAAATAAGGCTGTGCAGGATATTGCGTACGAAAAACTGAGACTACAGTTATTACAAGATAAACAGCGGCTGTAGTTCAACATCTATTATAAACCAAATTACATGGAGAGACGAGTATTTATAGAGAAATTGGTTTTCTATACTGCAGGAGTAGCCTTGTTGCCCAAAATCCTTACGGATACAGCGGTAGCAGGGGAGATCCAGCTGGAGACGAGGCTGACATTGGCCGAGCAGGAACTTCTGGCTGAAATCGCGGAATCGATCATCCCGGAAACGGATACACCCGGTGCCAAGGCGTTGAATGTACACCTTTTTGTAATGAAGATGATCGCAGATTGTTATGACAGCAATGCCAGGGAACGTTTTGAAACCGGACTTGGCTTAGTCGATGGGGCGAGTCTGGCTATGCACGACAAGACCTTTATGAGCAGTACCCTTTCGGAACGCCATGTCCTGCTGTCGGATATCCAGAACAACCGTGCGACACACAGACCTGATCTGGTTTATTTTTTATCCCTGATGAAATCCTTGACGCTTCGTGGCTACCTCAACTCACAGTACGTGATGACAAACCTGTTTAAATACGAGCTTGTGCCGGCACGTTTTGACGGCTACTTTCCTGTAAAAAAAGACTGATCATGGCAAACCTGAATATAGACAGTATAAAAGACCGTACGTTCGACGTTATAGTTATCGGCTCGGGCATCAGCGGCGGTTGGGCAGCAAAAGAGTTCACGGAAAAAGGACTGAAGACTCTTGTCCTCGAACGGGGTCGGGACGTGCAACATATCACAGACTATCCCACGACACATATGCAGCCTTGGGAGCTGGAGCACCTCAACCAACTTCCGCTGGAAATAAAGAACCAAAATCCTATAGCTAGCCGATGTTCGGCCTTCAAGGAAGACTCCATGCATTTTTTTGTGAAGGACAGGGAGCACGAATATACCCAAGAAAAGCCGTTCGACTGGATAAGGGGATACCAGGTAGGAGGAAAATCCCTAACCTGGGCAAGACACACGCAGCGGTGGAGCGACTTTGACTTCGAGGGACCCTTAAGGGACGGCTTTGCTGTGGACTGGCCTATACGGTACAGGGACCTGGCACCATGGTATAGCTATGTAGAACGGTTTGCGGGTATAGCAGGTAATAGGGACGGTATACCGGAGCTCCCCGATGGGGAATTTCTGGCCCCTTTTGGGATGACCTGCGTTGCCGACCATTTCGGGGAACAATTGAAAGTACATTATAAAAACAGGCATGTGGTATCCGCCAGGATGGCTCACCTGTCGGAACCCCGGGATATCCATTTTCAGCAGGGAAGGGGTAAATGCCTGAACCGCGTGGTATGCCAGCGTGGCTGTCCTTTTGGAGGATATTTCAGCAGTAATGCTTCCACATTGCCGTGGGCGGCCAAGACGGGGAACCTGACTCTTCTTCCGGACTCGGTCGTCGAATCCATTATTTATGATGAGGAAAGACAGTGTGCGGCCGGTGTACGTGTAATAGATGCAGGGACAAGGGAGTCAACGGAATACTTTGCAAAGGTGATCTTTGTAAATGCCTCTACCCTTAATACGAACCTGATCTTACTGAACTCGACGTCAGGACGTTTTCCTGACGGTTTGGGCAACGATAATGGTTTGTTGGGCAAATATATTGCATTCCATAACTACAGAGGTACGATTTCGGCGGAGACCGACAGATTCGGAGAGTATACGACAGACGGCAGAAGACCGGGAGCCGGCTACATTCCCCGTTTCCGGAATGTATATGGGCAGGAGACAGACTTTTTGAGGGGGTATGCTGCGGGGTTTCATTCCTCCCGCCACCTGGCCCCAGATACGTCGGCTCTAGGCCTGGAACTAAAAAGCCGGATATGGAAGGCCCCGCTGTCTGTGTGGAAAGTCGGTTCGCACATGATGGGCGAAACGATTCCGAAGGAGAGCAGCCGGGTTACGCTCCATCCGGAAGCGAAAGACATGTGGGGTATCCCTAAGCTGAGCATAGCGGTGGACTACGACGAGAATGACGAGAAAATGATTAAGGATTTTTTCGAGCAGTTCAAGGAAATGTACAGCAAGGCGGGATTTACGAACATCAGGACCCATGACAGCAAGCAGGCGCCAGGTTTAGATATCCATGAAATGGGAGGGGTAAGAATGGGCAGGGACAATAAGACTTCCTTACTGAATGAATGGAACCAGTTGCACAGCTGTAAGAATGTGTTTGTAACGGATGGTGCATGTATGACGTCCACGTCTACACAGAACCCATCGCTTACCTATATGGCGCTGACGGCACGAGCCGCCGACTTTGCCGTAGGACAGTTAAAGGCTGGTAAAATAAAATAATAAAATGATAAAGATATCGGTTTTAATAACCCTTTTTGTAGGAATCTACAGTTATGCATTTCCGCAGCAGCGTCCTGTTGCCGGAAATAAAGCAGAAAGAATATTGGCCGTTGCCAAGGCTGATGCAGAGAAAGGTAAGCAGCTTGTTTTAAAGTCGACCTGTATAGCCTGTCATAAGGAACAGGAGAAGCTTGTTGGCCCTTCTTATAGAGATATTGCGGAGCGCTACCCAATAACTCAAAAGACGGTGGATAGCTTGAGTAAGAAAATACGAGAAGGGGGAAGCGGCGTATGGGGGCAGATACCGATGTCACCAAACCCTACGGTTACCCCCGAAGAGGCCAAAGCTATGGTGATGTATGTCATGAGCTTGAAGACGGAGAAGGGAAAATAAGGGACGAATTTATCTTGTTAGGAAATCCAATGCATCGCTGACGCAAGCTACAAAGTTGATTTGCTTTCCTTTATTACTTTCATAAATGAAATCGTTCAAACTCTTACTGGTGAAATTTGAAAAATCTCCAATAATAGCAAGACGGACACGATAATTTGAAAATTTTTGTAATATTTCTCCGGCTAACTTATTCTTTAGATCAAAAAAGTCAGGCGTCAGATTTTTTTGATGGATGATAATTTTGTCAAACCCTTGGTAATACACATTACCCATCAAGTCTAATGCATCTTCTGTGTTTTGAATTATTATGTTGTCAGCGATTATTTCTGCAATCGCTGTTTCGTTTATTTTGTGAGTTTGAATATTCATTTTTCAAATTGTAGAATCTGAGAATAATATATTTTGTTTTATAAGTCATTTAATGAATTTATACCTTGTTCTTTCAATTTGTCAAGGTGCTCTTTCATTGTTTTAACCTGCTCCGCTGGATGTCCTTGCCAAACTGTAACTTCTCCTACAACTTTAAAAGGATGTGTTGAACGGTAAGATTTTGTCGGATTGCCTGGGAATTTTTTATCTGTCAAGTCGGGATCATCTTCGATCTGTCCCGTCGGCTCTACTAAATAAATTCTTTCTCGTCCTGTTCCATAGGCAAGTTCAGCACCCCAGATAGCGGCATCTAACGTGGCGGTCAGAAAAATATATTTTGCCTTTTTCTTTTGTCCATAGTTAGAATTGTAACCCACTTGAATTAGATCACCAATCTTTAGGTCAATCTTTGTTCCGTGAAAATAAGTTTGAGAAAAGGGACTTTGTGCAGGCATATTGAAT
>JBEBVG010000153.1:0-6907 GCA_040392845.1 Sphingobacterium sp.
ATCCTTATTCTTTGATCTTTTTTCCTCGTTCTCCAATCTCAGTACTCATATCTCAGTACTCAATACCCAAATTACGCCGAACAAGAGATACACTCTTCGATAGTCGATTTACGTGTACGTGTATAATACAATGACTTCAGACCGAGTTTATGTGCATATATATAATACTTTGCCAGATCACGTGTCGAATCTTTTGAATTGGTGTGAAGGATAGTCGATACGCCCTGATCGATGTGCCGTTGAATGACAGATATTAATTTCAATACTTTCATCTGATCCATATCATAAGCAGATTTAAAGTAGAAATAGTTGTCATTTGTAAGATAAGGCATAGGGTAATATGTCGTACTATCTCCATATTCACGTACTTCTATAATGTCTACAATAGGCATAACAGATGCCGTAGCATTCATAATATATGAGGTAGACTGGTTAGGCGCAATAGCCAGACGGTACGCGTGATAAATACCATGTTCTTGTATCTGTGTCTTAAGGTTGTCCCAATCCTCAATTGTGGGGATATGGACACCTTCAAACAATTCTTTGACTTTGTCTGTTTTTGGCAGATAGTCCCGATTTAGGTAATTGTCAAAGTAGGTGCCGTCCGCATAAGCAGATTTTTCAAATCCTACGAAAGTTTTGCCTCGTTCTTTTGCAATCTCCATAGATGCTTCTAGTGAATAATAGTTCATCATCATGAAGAATGTATTGGCAAAGTCTAGCGCTTCATGAGATTCATACATAATGAAGCTCTTTGCAAGGTAACCATGTAAGTTCATTGCTCCTAAACCTACTGAGTGTAGTTCTCTGTTTGCTTTTGCAATAGAAGGTACCATTTCAATATCGGTCACATCTGTCACTACTGTCAATGCACGCATTGCAGTTTTGACAGTCTCTTTGACACGTTTATTGTCCATGACGGTAGCAATATTCAACGATCCCAAATTACAAGATATACCGTAGCGGATTGTATCTTCCTTACCATAAATATTGATATCTGATACCTCGGATACCTGCATGATTTCCGTACATAAGTTTGAGAATTTAACCCTACCTATTCCATTCAGCGCATGGGCACGGTTGGTGTTTTCTTTGAAGAAAATATAAGGGTATCCGGATTCTTTTTGCGTCTGAGCGATCTTTACCAACATATGGCGGGCATTGATCTTTTTCTTCTTCACATTTGGATTGGTAATCAACTCATCATACATGATGTCCATATCCATTTCGTCAAGATATTGTCCATACTCTTGCATGACAGTATGTGGATAGATAAGGTAGCAAGGCTCATCTTTCTCAGCAAGCTCCATGAATTTGTCAGGAATAATAATCCCGATCGATAATGATTTGATACGGACTTTCTCGTCAACATTGATTTTTTTGCAATCCAGGAACTCTTCAATATCTGAGTGAAAAATGTTCAGATAAACAGCACCTGCGCCTGGACGTTGACCAAGTTGGTTAGCGTAGGAGAAGGTATCTTCCATGATTTTCATGATGGGCAGTACGCCTCCTGCACGACCGTCTACTCCTTTAATGGCTTCACCGCGAGCCCTGATTTTAGATATATTGAATGATACTCCCCCACCGATAGAGGAGAGCTTCATCGCTGAATCGACTGCATAACCAATACCGTTAAGATTGTCACCGATCTCATCAAGGAAACAAGAAACCAATTCACCAGAACGTTTTTTACCTGCATTCAAGAATGTTGGGGTAGCAGGTTGATATTCTTGATTGATCATAATCTCGGCATATTCGATAGCTTTTTGAATACCTTCTGCACGGGCAAGGAACAAGGCAACAGCTACAACACGGTCTTCGTAGCGCTCCAGAAATTTTTCACCCGAGTCATCACGTAAAGCATAGCTTTGGAAAAACTTGAAAGCTGCCATAAAAGATTGGAAACGGAACTTTTTAGCAAACACAAAATTGTACACTTGTTCCATCTCAGCGAAGGTAAACCATTGGTAGAAGTCGATGTAATAATTATGTTCAATCAAATAATCAATCTTTTCTTTAAGTGTATAAAAGAATACCGTATTCTTATTGACATACTCTAAGAAATAGGCGCGTACAGCTTCTTTGTCTTTATGTAAGCTGTACTCGTCATCATGTTTGATCATGATTTCGTTATTAAGCAATATCCAGTTTTTTGCTACCTCGTTTACTATCATAGTATTGATTCTTAATTATATCGATAAATTGATTAATATCTTCCATGGTACCCGACAATTCGAACTTGAAGGCTAATGGGATATCATACATTTCTGCCACCTTATCTCCGGCAACACCAAAGTTTCTTCCCCAGTTGCGGTTTCCGCTGGAGCTTACGGAGAATATCTTGCCGTTATGGCTTTTCATGAAGTCTTCCGTCAGTGTTGGTACTTTGCCGAAGTTGGTCGTGAACGTAACCAAGTGGCCAGGAGCTTCCACATCCATGTCCTCCTGGATGCGTTGCGCTGACCAACCTGTGACTTGTATTACCTTCTCGATAAAACGTCGCACATTACCAGTTTTACTATCGTAATATAAATGGATCATGGTGCCCTCCAATTTTTACAGAGAATGAATTTATTTAGCAATTGCAGCTAATTCCTCAGGCTTAAAACCGATAACACGGTGTTTGATTTCATCATTTTCTAACACAATGACCGTAGGTACTGTACGAACCTTAAATTTAACAGCGAGTTCCGGTTCATCAAATGGGTTGACCGTCTCATACGAAATCCCTTTACTGTCTAAGTAAGTAGACACCTGTGCGCAGGGCGCACAATCGTTTTTTTCAAATTTAATGATTCTAGCCATGTCTTTTATGTTAGTTGTTTAACGTTTTTCCTTGCGGAGCGACGTCTGAAGTTTTATAAAATAACGCTGAATTGAGATAGTGTCAATCTCATCTAAAACAAATATCCTATATTTTATGAGCCAGAGGTAGCTATACTTTTCCACATTATCCACTATCGTTGATACAAAAGCTGCTTGGTGCTGTGTGATTTTTATTAAAAACTTGTAAATCAGATAGTATTATATGTGGATAACTTTAAAAATTGTTTTTTACAAGTAGCTTTTATATCTCTCAAAGATACGATTTTTTTGTCAAAAAACCTTGGAAAATGATAGGTTTATTACGCTAAAATGTATATATTATAAGGCACTTGTTAACGCAAAAAAGGACAATCATCGATCGCCCTTTTGCTTATTTTTATTGTTTTAAATCGAAACGATTAAAAGTGTTTCATTGATTAGACGAGATATTCGAATAGTGTCTGATCTTTATTGATTTCAATAAAATCAAATTTATAAGCTTTCAACCGTTCAATAAAGGTGATATAATCTTTGGGATCGTTCAGTTCAATACCTATTAGAGCCGGACCTCGTTCACGTTCGGTCTTTTTGATATATTCGAAGCGTGTGATATCGTCTTTCGGTCCCAAAACTTCAGTCACCAGGAGTCGTAGTGCGCCTGGCCGTTGTGGAAAACGAACAATAAAGTAGTGTTTAAAGCCTTCATACAGCAATGACATTTCCTTTATTTCGCTCATTCGGTCAATGTCGTTGTTTCCTCCTGATACAATACAGACGACTTTTTTGCCTTTGATTTCTTCTTTGTGGAATTCCAACGCCGCAATAGATAGTGCACCAGCTGGTTCGGCAACTATCGCATCCTTATTATAGAGCTCCAATATGGTAGTACATATTTTGCCTTCAGGTATAGATTTCACGCTATCCAGTAATGCACTGCTGATAGCATAAGTCAGCGCACCGATTTTTTTCACGGCTGCACCATCGACAAACTTATTGATGTGCTCGAGTTCAACCGGCCCTCCCTCATTCAATGCCGCTTGCATAGAAGCGGCACCTTCAGGTTCAACACCATATAATTTTGTGGTAGGAGAAAATCTTTTCATATGATAACTTACTCCCGAGGAAAGCCCTCCACCACCAATGGGGATTAGAATAGCATCAACATCTGGCAGATCCTCCAAAATTTCAACAGCTACCGTACCCTGGCCTTCAATGACCCGGATATCGTCGAAAGGGGGGATGAAGGTCATGCCATTTTCGTCAGCATATTCGAGAGCAGCTTTCTGGCAGTCGTCAAATGTATCGCCTGTCAATACAATTTCGATATTGCCATTGCCCCACATTTCCGTTTGTGTAATCTTCTGACGTGGTGTAGGGCCAGGCATGAATATGACTCCTTTGATATCGAGCTTTTTACATGAAAAAGCTACGCCCTGTGCATGGTTCCCTGCACTTGCACATACTACACCCCTTTGCCTTTCCTCTTCTGTCAAGCTGCTGATTTTGTTGAATGCTCCGCGAAGCTTATAGGAACGCACGACCTGAAGATCTTCTCTTTTCAGGTAAATATCGGCTCCATATTTTTCGGACAGATGAAGATTATATTGTAAGGGAGTCCGGGTAACGACATGCTTTAGTCTTTCTTTCGCCTGTACAGTATCTATATGTAATGTTGATAAATCCATTGTTTTTATTCTTGAGGCATTATCTTACTAATGACAACAAATCCTCATCATTGATATCTTTTTTCGCATCAGCCAATACCAGAAAACGCTGGTAGGTTTCGGCTAGTGTGTCTTTATCCAGATGATAGCCAAGACGTTCCAAATGATGCTTTAAAGCATGGCGACCCGAACGCGCCGTGAGAATGATATCAGCTTCTTCCAGTCCCACATCTTCCGGTCGGATGATCTCGTAGTTTTCACGATGTTTCAAAAAGCCATCCTGATGGATACCTGAGCTATGCGCAAAAGCGTTGCGCCCCACAATAGCTTTGTTAGGTTGTACAGGCATGTTCATCATTTCGCTCACTTTTCGCGATATATACGTAAACATTTTACTGTCAATGTTGGAAGTCACGTTACCAAAAGCCGCATTATGAACTTTTAATATCATGGACACTTCCTCCAAAGAAGTATTACCCGCACGTTCACCGATACCATTAATCGTACATTCAACTTGGCGGGCGCCATTCTGTACTGCAGCGATTGAATTGGCCGTTGCCAGCCCAAGGTCATTATGACAATGTGCCGAGATAATAGCCTGGTCGATATTCTTTACATGTACTTTGAGGTACTTGATCTTCGAGCCATATTGATCGGGAAGACAATAGCCATTTGTGTCGGGAATGTTGACAACTGTTGCTCCCGCAGCAATGACTGCTTCAACCATCTGTGCTAAGAAAGCTAAGTCTGCACGGCCTGCATCTTCGGCGTAAAACTCTACGTCTTCTACATAAGATTTGGCATGTTTGACGGCCGCTACAGCACGTTCTAGTATTTCTTCGCGTGTACTGTTGAATTTATATTTGATATGCATGTCCGAAGCACCTATACCCGTATGGATACGAGGTCTTTTAGCATATTGCAAAGCGTCGGCAGCGACATCAATATCATTCTTATTCGCCCGTGTCAATGCGCAGATAATGACATCATTTACTGCTTTAGATAGCTCTACTACAGACTGAAAATCACCGGGACTAGAGACCGGAAATCCGGCTTCGATGATATCAACACCGAGACGTTCGAGATCTTTAGCGATATCTATTTTCTCGGATGTTGTCAACTGACAACCTGGTACTTGCTCGCCATCACGTAATGTGGTGTCGAAAATATAGATGTGATTCGGATCGTGTAGCATAACGTTCAAATTAAAAAGTAAAAGTTAAAAAGTCAAAAATTCTAACACTTTTGCTCCCATTTCGTTTGTTCCTAATAGTTTGTCGGAAGGTGTTTCTGCATTTGCAATATCTCCTGTTCTCCAGCCGGCTTTTAAGGTTTCGGCTACAGCCGTAGTGACTGCTTTTGCTTCTTCCTGAAGTCCAAAAGCAATGTCTAGCATTAATGCCACAGAAAGAATTGATGCCAATGGATTAGCTTTATTTTGGCCCGCTATATCGTGCGCAGAGCCATGGATCGGTTCGAAAAATCCGGTGCCATCACCAACAGAAGCAGAGGCTAGCATACCCATAGAACCAGCTATCTGCGAAGCCTCATCTGTAAGGATATCACCAAAGAGATTAGCAGTCAGTACCACATCAAATTTCTTTGGGTTTTTGACCAACTGCATGGCTGCATTGTCGATAAACATATGCTCAGTCTCTACATCCGGGTATTCTTTAGCAATCTCTTGGACTACCTCGCGCCACAGACGGGAGGTTTCCAAAACATTGGCTTTATCTACTGAACATAATCTCTTACTGCGTGTACGGGCGGCTTCGTAAGCTTTGCGGGCAATACGTTCCACCTCATAACGGTGGTAATTCATCAGATCAGATGCAAATGTATTGTCAGCATTCCGGTTTTTTTCGCCGAAATACACATCGCCCGTCAGCTCGCGAAAGAATAAAATATCCGTTCCACGTAATACCTCTGGTTTGAGGCTTGATGCATCCAGCAATTCATCAAATAATAGGATAGGGCGTAGGTTGGCATATAGGCCCAATTCTTTGCGGATTCCTAATAAGCCTTGTTCGGGGCGTACTTTGGCCGAAGGATCATTGTCGTATTTGGCATGGCCGATAGCACCGAATAAAATAGCGTCAGCGGCTTTTGCTTTTTCAAGGGTTTCATCTGGCAAAGGACTTCCTGTGGCTTCAATAGCCGTGTGTCCCATAATTGCTTCATCAAATACGAACTCATGGCCGTAATTGTTTGCTACAGCTTCTAACACTTGTTTGCCCCAAGTCGTTACTTCTTGTCCTATTCCGTCGCCGGGAATGATAAGGATATTTTTCTTCATATGTTTTCTAATACTTTTTCGTGCGTTATGACCTCGCCGTTCTCTAATAAAAGTCTATGGGTTATACATGATGGAAGCTGGCTCTCATAATGCCCGACATAAATTAGTGTCTTGCCGTGTAGTGCCAATTCATCTACCA
>JBEBVG010000154.1:0-6846 GCA_040392845.1 Sphingobacterium sp.
CCCCAAATAAGGAGCTTAGATCAAATAGGCTTGAAAGGCAAATAGGAGAAGTAACATTCAAAAAGAATAAATGATTTAGGTCGTTTTGTAAAATGGCTTAGGCGACTTTGTAAAAATGAGTACTCAATTTGTACAAAACGAGTACTCATTTTACTTAAATTGAGTACTCATTTTTATAATATTCCTTAACCCGTTTAGAATTATCGCCTAACCTGGTTTATTAAATCGTCCGTCTCTTTTTTTATTTGGCCTAAAACAGCTCCATCATTAAATCCCCCAACATTTAGCTATTCAAAAATTAACTCACCAAAAAATTGAGGCAAATGAAAGTTAGGTGTTGGGTTTTCTATAGTATTCCAGGCCAAAAAATGCGGTTGTGGCAGCTCATCTCCACATTTGTAGAAATTAGCAAAAGCTTTACGACCGGAATTAATTTCCTGGTCAAAGATTGTTTTAGGAATTCCAAGGACGATATTCCATTTCTTCTTTCCACCAATGTTTGACACTTGCGAAAACGTATTGATCTGTTCTATAACAGCTGGAGCAAGTCGCCGCCTATCGGCCTTCACTGAAGTACCATACCCTAGCAAACCTGTTCCTAAGACATTAAATTCAAAGTTATAATAGGTTTGTTTATCATCTAAGGAAATAAAAAATTCGACACAACTGTCTTCATAGACACTTTCATTCGATCGTATATACTGTGCCTTCACATACTCCTCCTCTACTTCATAGCGGATATATAACATATTTTCCGAGTGAACAATCTGAAACCTTACCTCAGGCTTATAAGGAAAAGCCTCATGCCAGGGAGAACTGTCTACAGAATGCCAAGGTGACGAAAAAAATAACGTGTCAAACTGATTGTTCGCCCATGCTATATTTTTATCTTCTATCTTGTTAACGGTTAAAATGGGTGCCATAGACAAATAAACAAAGAATTATTGACTGACCAAACTCTTACTCAAGATATTTGTCAATATCTCTTCATGCTTCTCCAGTTCCTGCACTAATTTCAACTGTGCTTTTGTCCGTACGAGGTTATGTTCGGGATAATGAATTTTGTAATATACATCACCCTCCAGATAATCGGTCAAGAATCTGACGGCTTGCATATAGGGCAACAGCAGCACACCATACATCAGCGAATCAATTTCCGTAGGAATAAGGAAGTCCTTCGCTTCGCTAAGATACCCCTCGGCATAAGCCTGAAACAAAGGTACGTTCAGCACGACTTTATCCAGATCCTGCTCATCTTCAGCCGCTGCGTTGATTATTGTACGGATGGCATCACCAAAATCATAAGCGACATACCCCGGCATCACTGTATCAAGGTCTATGACACACTGTACATTATCATCCTGGTCCAGCAACACATTATTAAATTTCGTATCATTATGTGTAATACGTAAAGGCAACTGCCCACTATCTGCCAGCCTGATTACTCGCCGCATCTTATCTTCCCGCTCAAAAATATAGGTCAAAATATCTTTCACCGCACCCACGCGTCCCACACTATCCTGACTTATCGCCTTTCTTAAATTATTCAGACGGAAATCTATATTATGAAAGTTGGGCAAAATCTCCACAAGCTTGGTAGCATCCAAAGTAGCCAGTTGCTTTTGAAATTTACCGAATGCCAGACCTCCTGAATATGCTTGCTTGGCAGTCTCGACAATATCATAGCTCTTCGTGCCATCCAACAGAATAAATATACGCCAATATTCACCATCAGATGTGACATGATAAAGCCTGTTTTCCTTCGTCGGAACGATTGTCAAAGTATGCCTGTCCACGTCTGCTACCGTTTCCTTCAACACAGTCTTCAGATGGTTAGTGACCAGCGAAATATTATTCATCAGCCCGTCGACATCCGTAAAAATATGGTGGTTTATTTTTTGCAATAGATAAGATATATCTTTTGGAGAAGATACCGTGAGTTTATATGTATCATTAATATGTCCCGATCCAAACCGTCTGATGTCCACCACTTCTCCCTCAACATCAAATTGATTGGCTATGACCTTTATCGTTTCCTCTGTGCTCACTAAAGACATGAAAATTCTATTTGGTTATTTAAAATATATAAAAATTCGAGGCAATATCTATAAAAAATGATACAGATAAAAACATTATTTGACAACAATCGATTGCGTTTTGAAAATTAGGATGTGAATTACAAACAGGTATGATATATTATGGATTTTTTCACTAAATTTAGCCTATCAATAAAATCATCTTCATGGTCACCGAGATAGTTGTTATAATTTTATTAATCTTATTAAACGGAATTTTATCGGCATCGGAGATAGCCATTGTATCGAGCAAAAAGGTAAGATTACAGAATCTGGGAGAAAAAAACGTCGGAGCTAAAACAGCACTCAAGCTCAAAAGTAAGCCCAATCAGTTTTTATCCACTATACAAATAGGTATCACACTTGTCGGCATATTAACTGGTTTTTTCTCCGGGGGAACAATATCCAAACACCTTGCTTCTACCCTCCAGACCATTCCTTTTATTGCTCCTTACAGTGAGACAGTATCTGTCGTCATCGTCGTACTTGTCATCACCTATCTTTCTCTGGTCATTGGCGAATTGGTCCCTAAACGTATCGGAATGGCTATCCCCGAACAATATGCATCAGTGATAGCCATCCCAATGAATTTTCTGAGCAAGATTGTCAAGCCTTTTGTATGGATACTTAGTATATCGACAGATCTTATTGTTAAGTTATTCCGAATAAAAGCAGACAAAAATAGTGTAACAGAAGAAGAAATACGAGCGTTGGTCGACGAAGGTGTAGATAGTGGAGTGATTGAAAATTTTGAACATGATCTTGTTGACAGGTTATTAGATATCGGGGATAAAAAAGTAATCAACATGATGGTTCACCGTAGTCATATTACCTACCTGGATCTACAGAATAGTTTTGAGGAGAATAAAGCTTATATTCTGGCTAATGACCATACCGAATACCCCGTTTGCGACGGAAACTTTGATAACATCCGGGGGATTATCCATGCTAAAACTCTTTTAAAGTATTACATTCGTGGGGAGGAGATCAATCTCGAAAAACTAATACAACCTATCCCCTTCGTCAACGAAAACAGTAGTGTATATACGGTATTCGATATGCTTAAGAATACAAAAGTTCTCCAGGCTATTGTCATCGATGAATACGGTATCCCCCAAGGGCTGATAACCATTAAAGATATCATGGCAACCCTGGTAGGTAGTTCGGATACCGTGCAACAAAGTCAAAACGGTTCCGTTCGACAACGGGAGGATGGTTCCTTTATGGTAGACGGTAGATGCCAGCTGGACGACTTTCTGGAAAGGTTCGATATTGAGCTTTCCGAACAGGAGATAGAAGAATTCAGTAATATCACCACCTTAGGCGGCCTTGTATTTTTAAAGCTCGACCGTGTACCTATTGAGGGAGATTACATCCATTTTTATAATTATAGATTGGAAGTAATCGATATGGATGGCAACAGGATTGACAAGATTTCCATTTCAAAGAGATTAGGATCGATTGACGAGCCGCCCATCCCAATAGGTTAAGCGATATATTTACCAATAACCTGGACAAGCTGTGATTTCGTCAAAAGGCCACTCTGCCTCCATACTTGATTAGCCTCTTTATACAGGAGTAATGTAGGTACCCCCTGTATTTTGAAGTTAGCTGCAAGAGCTTGGTTACGATCAACATCAATTTTAATAACAGTCAACTTATCTTGAAAATGTTCTTTAACCTCTTGTAAAATGGGCGCCAATGTCTGGCAAGGTCCACACCATTCTGCCGAGAAATCAATCAGCACGGCATCGTTTTTATTTATGATCTCATTGAAATTTGCCATATCCTACTTTTTATTTTAAATCTAAATCAAAGTTCACGTCCAAAGGGTATACATAACTTCTCCAGCCCTTCCATATCATCGTTGAACATATTCAAATCTACAAAACCTTTTATACCTTTTACACTGCCTTTTTCCGAAAATTGCCAAAAGTTCCAATGCCTTTTTGGTTTTTCTATCCAAAAATTATAATTCGCTATCCAGAGCGTATAATCACTAAATTCCTTTTCCAGGAAATCAGTAAAATAGCTATCTCCCGAATATACAATTGGCTTTACTTTATAATGTCGCTCTACCTTATCCAACCATCTTTTGAGACCTACCCGAAGACTATCCATAGATTGACTCCTGGGGCGTTCTTCAATATCCAATACAGGCGGTAAATCACCAGGTTTCAACTTGACCACGCGAATAAAATTCTCCGCCTGTTTGATAGAATTCTCATTCGGTCTAAAATAATGATAAGCTCCACGCAGTCTCGAAATACGCTGAACACCCTTCCAATTTGATGAAAATTTCCGATCTCTTCCTGCCGTTCCCATAGTTGCCCTTATAAAGACAAAATCAATGGGAAATTGTTCATTAATTAAATTCACGCTATCCCAGATAACATTGCCCTGATACTCGCTGATATCAATGCCGAAAATATGTTCCGAATGAAGGGACATAAGGAAAATATTACGCGCATCATGCGTGCTACGTTCTTTTGTATCTATATTTACGACAACGAAGAGCGTTTTTAGATAATAGTTTATCCCCTTTCTATAATGCCAGATGGCAAACAAAAAAATAAGTAAAAATGGGATACCGATGCTCCATAGCAAATACCTACGGCGCTCATCGGCCATCGTTCGATTTTGTCGTTTGCCCCGCCTGGTAGTTCTGACCATATTGCTCCGAAATATAAATCATTTTGCGAATAGATTTGTTGTTTTCCTTTCAAAAAAAACAATCCCTCTCATTTTCAACAGCCTAAAAAATAAGTTTTGGCAGCTTTGTTTATTTTTCTACTTTTGCAGCGGAGAGTTGGCAGAGTGGTCGAATGCGGCGGTCTTGAAAACCGTTAACTGTCACAGGTTCGGGGGTTCGAATCCCTCACTCTCCGCCACTCAAAATAAAACCCCGCAATAGCGGGGTTTGTCATTATATATTGTCTGCTCAGCACACATGCAGTTACTTACCGTCCGGTTCTCCCTTACCTCTCCATTTTTCTGCAAGCAATTTCATATAAAAGCCCCCCACTACACTTCTTGCTTTAAAGTTTTCACGGATACCATTTGTTGTATCATAGAAGTCATTCAGTGGTACACGAGATGGTGTTTCCAGCGCATGATGAAACACCGGGTCCATGAGCTTCTGAAAGGTATCTTCATTATCTGCCAACGTTGCAGTCCATAATATCCAATCGTTCTTGGTATAATTCTTCCGGCTATCCAGAGGCAGGCCAAAACGATTCATACGTGGGAGATAATAAACAAGTTCTTTAGATGCAACCTCCTTAGGAAACAAACGAAAATCCAAAACTTTATCCCATACCAGATTATATTTCTGACTCCAGGTGTTTGGATCATCGAAGGTCAGGGCATAATGATCACCGGCATCGGCCATTTCGATCCATTTGGTTACCATCTCTTCCGCGATCTTCCGATAATGACTGGCGATATCTTTCTTTTCTAACATTTCTGCCAGCCGGGAATAACTTGCTATACCCATAATAGCTTTCAACGAAAGATTAGCATTTCGTGCAAGATGACCTGCAAAATCGTCTGTACAGAGTTGCTTTTTCGGATCTAATCCTTCCTTCACCAAGTAATCAACCCACTGGGTTAGTACCGTCCAATGTTCTTCCGCATACCGTGCATTTCCTTGTGCGCGTGCTATAGCCGCCGTCATAATCAACATATTCCCCGACTCTTCGACCGGCATCGGTTCTCCATACGTCTGTCCATTAGCCAAAGGATAAGTTCCCAAATCATGTGCAGCCCAAGGATATGGATATTTTCCGCTTTCACTGAAATGGAAAATACCATTTAACATCCCCTGTAGCAAGATCGGATTGTATATTAAATATAATGGTGATGAAGGGTAGGTCACATCTACCGTATTAATAAATCCACCACTGTTATTTTCCTTGGAAAGCCACAGCACTTCCTTTTTCGGACCTTCAACTAAGGTATGTGCAGCAATACTCTGCCGGTAGGCCAGAATACAGAGGTGTGCGTACTTTTCTCCTCCTGCTTTGTCAACCTGCTGCTTAAGCGTCCTGTTAAAATCCGCACATTGCTGCATCAATTTTTCATAATCGTTCACTGCAGCGTATAGCTGCGTCTCAAACTGGCGATCTCCATTTTTGTTCCACCAGGGACGCAAATCCGTATTGAAATACTGAATAGCATATACTTCATCATATCCAATCGCGAGAAAACGCTTTACCGGAATAGCCCCCACAGCCCCTAAAGAGATTTCCGTATGTAAAGACAGTGATTTCCCCCGATATGTGCTTTCATTTTTCTCTTCATTGTATCCAGATAAGAATTGCCTGACATCATTACCTGAAGGGGCGGCAACATATAAGTATCCCCAGTCGATGCGCATATCGTCGGCTCCCTTTTGTAATATGGGTTGCTCAACCGTACCCGCTTTCATAATCGATAAACCGTTATTCTGATAAACTCGTCCTTCGACCTCCTGCTGATCTGACATATACACCGCTATATCGGAAGACACTTCCTGGTGTATCTTAACGTCATGTTTCTTTCCATCCTTCGCCATGACCTCATAAGATATATAGGAGACAGGACGAGCAAGAAGATCAAGATCATCCATTAACAGTGGTGACGTAAAGGTCACCTTCAGCCCTACCGAACCGGCGTCAAAGGTATATACCGTTTGCGTAGCCTCTATCTCTACCGATGTTTGTTTCGCAACGACTATATCTGTCTTATCGGATGCTTTACTATTTACCAAATCAACATCCAGGAAACGACC
>JBEBVG010000155.1:0-6810 GCA_040392845.1 Sphingobacterium sp.
GGGTTAGTGTGTGTAAACAAATGACCACGGTCTCTATAGCCGTGGATCATATTTAAAACGTTGATTTCTTTAAGGGCATGATCAGGAACGTTATCGGCGTCGATGGGAGCTCCAGAATCCTGACCAAATTCGAATCCTTCAAAAAATTTTTGCCATCCAAAATCTACGGAATTGGGATCGGCTTTGTACGATTGATATAAGCCGTCGATATAAGCTGAATCGGCATTACTCAAATATGTCAAGTTGTCCATTTACTATTTTTGTATCCTAAAGAATTTGCCAAAGTTATGAATAAAAATGTAGTTTCATCTACTGAATCACAAGAATACTTTCTTGATTTTTTCCCAGTCTTTATACGACTTGTTGTTTTTTACACTGGTGCCTTGTCCCGCGAGGTGTGCCCAAAAACCATAGTTCGTCGAAGGTGCGTAATCTATCAATTGTTGTTCGAACCAGGCAGCTCCATACAACCAGTCCTGTTTGTATTCATAAATCAAATGCAAAGCGAGAGTTTCTCTGCCCTCGTAGGAAATATTTCCTGTTTTATTAAGCGTATCCATGAGACCATTTATGGTATCATCTTCAGTCTGGCCGGAAGTCCACCTTGTCAGCAGTTCAGGATCAAGCTCAGGGGTATCTGGGTTGATAAAGAACCGGCGGGGGTACTTTTTTAACATAAAACGATAGTAGTCTCTACGTAGCAGGCCATCTAATAGTTGTGTCGTGTTCTTTTTATGCTGTGGTGAGGCTTTCTCAGAAAGGATATGGTAGGCAAGTACAGGAGAGAGCGCACCGATGGCCAGGAATGGGGAGAGTCGCGTATAGAGATCCTGATTGGTTTCATCGGAAGTTAGCACAGCATCCAGTTCCGCCAGGGCCGCTACTTCGCCAAAAGAACAGGTCAGGCTTGTTTCTATCGCTTCGGGTAAGACGGTTTCCTCTAAATGAGGAGGAATATGAAATGATGTTATATCAGGCAACGGGTTTCTGACACGGCTTTCTTTTTCGATTTTTTTGCGGAAGAGGTGAAAATCCTCTGGAATATCCCGCACCGGAAAAGGTAAGTCTTCCTTATGATAGAGCGTGTGACCTATAAAATGCTTTAGATTTATTTTTATCTTCCATAAAGCTTCTTCAACGAGCTCCGAGATGTCCGTTTCACGTTTGGCTACCTCACGATGATGATACACTTCGTCAACTTCATACTTCTGGACAAGATGCGGGATAATCTCTTCCGGTAAACCCTCATATACCAACAAGTCTCCTCCCAAAGCTTGTAGTCTTTGTTTCAATGCCTGTACGGTATAATACGTGTATTGTTGACGAAGATCACCGGTGTTGAGAAAACCGCTTTTATTTTTTTGATAGTATCTTGTGTCAAAGATATAGACAGGTATAATGAAGTCAGCTTTTTCAATAGCACTGTACAAGACCTCATTGTCATGTGTTCGAAGATCGTTTCTAAACCATGTCAAAATAACCTTTTTACTCATTTACCAGTCCTTGCCTTAATTTTTAGATGAATTAAAACTCCTCTTGCCTTTGAAAATATATTTGATAGAGGAAATACTACAAAGATAGCACAAATCCTATATAACTACCGTCCACCGGGCCAATATTGACACTATTTAAACAAATCCGCGGAAAACAAAAATTACATATTACGGTTTAATTAAATAGAGTTTTTAAGGCATATACAATGGAGGTTTTAGTCTGTGGTGTGAATTCATATCTGGGAAGAGCTAGCGTAAGTTGCCTCCAGGAAGACGGATATAACGTCCACGGCTTAGTGCGGGATATACGTCTTTTATCTTACAATACGCCAGAACCTATTACCGCCGATATTGCAGTAGTAGATCTTATCAAAAAGGGAACCGAATATGAGAATTTTAGTCTTTCACAGTTGGATCTGAGCTTCTATTTTACGCAAATCCCTGATTTAGACGATAAGATAGCCATCCAGTATGAGTTACTTTCTTTACGTCATTTTATATTACTTTCTCAACGTAATGGCTGCAACAGGGTAATCTATGTAGGACGTACTTACGACAAGAATTACCTGGAAGACATCAAAAAACTCTTCATCGAATTAGGCGTAGCCTATACAATCGTTTTGAAGGATATTGCCTTAGGAGCAGGGACGTCCTTTGATCGGTTCATGTCGCGGGTGCTGGTCCACAAATATGTATTTCTTTTTAACCCTACCGGGAGCATCAGGTTTTGCCCTTTTATGTTGAAAGATATTTTTCGATGGATAAAGAAAGTTCCCTGGAAAGAAAATTTTATCCATGAGGAGATTGAGTTTGGTGGAGCGCAAGTGCTGGATCTTAAGGAGTTACTCTTGGAACGTGTCCGAAAACAGGGATTTCGGGAGATATGTAAGATTGTTTCTGTCCGTAACAAGACATTCGCCCAAGTTTTAAATAGGTCTATTTATGGTATCCGTCGTGACACATACGGCGAATATATATTAAATGTTGCCAGGGGTAATTTTGCCGACAATTCGAAATGGCAATCCTTATTTGCCTTTGATTTTACACCTGTTATACCTAATTTGCGATACTGAACAATCGCCCGATAGTTAACTTACAAAGAGTTTAAGTTGGATAGGTTGGTTTTTACCGATGAAATATGGGTTTTCACCGGAATAAGCGTGTCGTACATCTAATTACTATGGATAACGGAGTTATTCGAGCTATATTTGGGCAGTTTACATTTTACACTATAACAACTTTCATATGAAAGGAATCTTTACTTTATTTCTTATCTTCTTTATTTCTGCTCATGTGGTGACGGCACAGCAAAAAATCTTTGGAACAGTGGTTGATGAAACCGGTAAAACGAAATTGAGGGAGGCGACAGTTATGCTGTTGCAGGCTAAAGATTCGATTTTGATTGACTATGGTCGTGCAGACGATCAAGGTTATTTTTCCCTGGACAGACCCGCAATGGGAAATTTCTTATTGATTGTCTCTTATCCAAAATACAGTGACTTTTATACGCCTGTCGAAGGTGCAGATAGTCCTTTAGACCTTAAGGAAATAGGCTTAACAAGCATACAGCATATTTTGGATGAAGTATTGGTCACAGGGCGTATACCCATTGTGATGAAAGGAGATACTACGGAATATGACGCCGCAAGTTTTAAGGTAGAGCAGAATGCCAAGGTAGAAGACCTTTTGAAAGTATTACCGGGTATTACGGTGGATGCCTCAGGAAATATTACAGCTCAGGGTAAGGCAGTTAAGAAAGTTTTGGTCGATGGTGAGGAATTTTTTGGCGATGACCCGACATTGGTTACCCGTAACATACGTTCGGATATGGTAGACAAAGTGCAGGTCTATGAAAAGATGTCTGATGAAGCTGAACGTACAGGGGTAGATGATGGTCAGCGCGAGCAGACCATTAATGTCAAACTTAAAGAAGATAGCAAAAATGGGGTTTTTGGCAAAGTATTAGGAGGTGGTGGTACCGATGAGTATTATATGGGGCAGCTCATGCTGAATAAGTTCAAAGGAAGCCAGAAAATCGCCGCTTATGGACTTTTTGGTAATAATGGTACGACCAGCATGAATTGGGAGGATGCGCAAAAGTATGGTGGAGATTCGGGCGTTACCTATGGAGACGACGGAAGTATGTCCATAGATGGTAGCTTTTCAGATGATTTTTCAGGCCGGGGTGCGGTAGGTATTCCAAGAGCAATTAATACAGGGGTGAACTTCTCGGATAAATGGGATACCGATCGGCATGGGGTAAATATCAACTATAAGTATGGACGTATACTGAGTGACGGAGAGGAAAGTACATTCCGAAGCGGAACACTTAACGATAATACCACCAAGGGACTTGATACGCAAAGTGACCAGCATCGTATTAACCTTCGTTATGATCTGAAATTGGATACCATGAACAGTGTGACCATAAAAGGTGGTTTATCACAGCGCAATTCATGGCGCAATGAAAAAATCAATACCGAAAGCATAGACTTCCAAACGATTAACGAAAGTGATGAAACGGTAGATAATAAAGTAAACACGATGAACGTAGAGGCACTTTATACACATAAATTTGCCAAGAAAGGCAGATCATTGACGTTGGTAGGTGCGTTATCATCAGACCGTACATCGGGAGATGGACATCTCTATTCGGTATTGAACGATCAGGATGGTACGGTGAAGGATGAGACAGACCAACGTAAAGACCGGATGCAGGAACTAAATAGATACCGGGGTTCTGTTGTCTATACAGAGCCGATAATGAAGGATTTGAATCTTTCTGTCGGTTATAGCGTAGCGAATAACCAGAATACATCTGTCTTGGAATCGTTCAATAAGGCTCAGGATGGTACATATTCTGATCTGGATGAGACATATAGTAACAACTACGATTTTCAAAGTCTTGGACAGGCTTATAAATTGACTATAGGGTTGAAAAAGGAAAAGCTGCGCTTCAACCTAACCAATAGTCTTAACGAAGACCGGTTGAAGCAGGTAAATAATTATGACAACAGGAGGTTAACGCGCACTTTTTTGACTTATAATCCCCAGCTGAACGGCGGATATAATTTTTCAAAAAATAAAAACCTGTGGTTTAATTATAACGGAAGAAACCAGTTACCTTCTTTAAACCAGATTCAGCCTTTGTTGAATAACTCGGACCGCCTGAATATTTTTGTGGGAAATGAAGATTTGAAACCTGCATTTAACCATAATGCCAATATGGGATACAGTACCTTTAAAGTGCTTACAGGAAGTTATAAATACATCGGAGGAAATATCTCGTTGACACATAATCCTATTTCGCAGAATATTACGAGAGATCTGGATGAGGGGATAAATTATTTTATCTGGGACAATATTGAGGGAAAGACAAACTCGTCCTATAATATATGGTCTGGCTATTATTTTAAGTTGTTTAAACAGTTGAATGTGGCCAATTCGCCTCAATTGAACGCATCCTGGAGCAATAGCTATAATTTCTTTGAAGAAAAGGAAAATAAGATCCGTACAATAAACTATAATCTCCGGTATAATCTACAACGGCAGACGAATACAGGCTTCAATTTTGATGTCAACTTTGTTCCACAGTATCGGCAGATGACGTCCAGTTTACAACCTGAACAGGACAACAATGGTTTTGTTTTCGGGGCGCACGGAAACCTTTCCTATTTCCTAACCAAGACATTTAAAATATATACCAACTATAACTATACCTATGAAGCACCTACGGAAGCTTTTAACTCCAGTTTTAATCAATTTTTAGTTCATCCGGGAGTGAGTAAAAAGTTCTTTAAAAATGAGTCATTGACCGTAGATTTTACTATAAATGATGTGCTTGATCAAAATAAAGGATTCAGCCGGTATGTAAGCAATTCGGTTTTTGTACAACGTAGTTTTGAAACCATCCGGCGATATTATATGCTAAAATTGTCTTGGGACTTTACCAAAATGTTTGTTAAATAGTATGAAAAAAATGAGAACACTATATATGATTTGTGTTGCCGTTATTTGTTCCACACAAATAGGCTATGGGCAGTTTGCCCTATTTGGTAAGAGTGGTGTCATCAGTTACGATAAGACCATGTATATGAAAAATATCGTTTCCAAGCAATTTATTGACAAGGCTGATGCAAATTCAAAAACTCATTTTGAACGGATGTTGCCGACGGTTCCCGAAAATGTGGTGCTCAAGAAAGAGTTGCGGTTTAAGGGCACCCAGACGCTCTTCGAGCCAGTGAAGCAAGACCTGGATGATAAGACCAAAGGGCTGATCATGATGCTGGCATTAGATATGGATGCGGTGACCTTATCGGATATGAAAACGAAGGATTATAAACGTTTCAATGATTTGATAGGGGAGAAGGTTATCATCCAGGATACTGTGAAACGTATTAAATGGAAGATTACGGACGAGTATAGGGAAATAGCGGGTTACAACTGTAGGCGAGCTAATGGATTGACGCCCGATTCGGTGTATGTCATTGGATATTTTGCAAATGAGATACCGCTTGATGGAGGTCCTGAATCGATCAGCGGTCTACCTGGCATGATACTGGGACTCGTGGTGCCCAGCCAGCATGTTTCTTATTTTGCAACCAAAGTGGAATTTAGCGACAACGTGTCTTTGGAGACAAAGGCTTTCGATGGCAAGAGAAATAAAATCATGACCCGCAAAGAATTGGAAGCGACGTTTTCTCAATCTTTGTCTGGGTTTTTGAATAAAGAAACGGTTGCTTATATTATGAAATTGACGTTGTTGTAGTGCAAATTCGTTTCCTGGGAATTGTAAATGTCATTTCAATTTTTGAGAGAGTTTCGTATATTTGATGTATACAAGGAAGGAATTTAATATGGGAACTACATTTGCAAACCCACCATTAAGTAATATACAGGCGGAGCTTTTAAAATTATTCGCTTTAAACTTGCCAGAACAAGAACTGGTAGAGTTAAAACGTGTTATGTCCAAATTTATGCTGGAGCGTGCTCGTGATAAAGCAGATGAAATATGGGATCAAAAAGGATATAACGACAAGGAATTATGCAAATTGTTGGATAAGGATAAATAGATGGCCCCATTGAAGTTAGTATTGGATACTAATGTGATTCTAAGGACCATTTCCCGCAGATCTCCTTTCTCTTTCCTTTTAGATAAATTATATGACGGTGAGTTCGAACTTTATGTTACAAACGATATTCTGTTAGAATACGAGGAGAAAATTACGGATGTTTTCTCTAAGGAGACAGCAGAGCTATTGCTTGGAGCATTTATTCTGTTGCCAAACGTTAAAAAAATTGAAACTCACTATTATCT
>JBEBVG010000156.1:0-6691 GCA_040392845.1 Sphingobacterium sp.
GAAGATTATCATTCGCATAATGCTGATCAGGAAGGGGTCGAGGGTCTTAAAACTTTGATTTCTAGACTTCCATTAATACGGAGAGAAGTTTTTGGAGAAGATGTAGAACAGTATCCATACTAGCACTCGGTGATCAGCGGTCAGTTGTCAGTAAACTGAATGTCAAGCGCTGCCAGCTAGATACTGATCGCTAAATTTAAGGAAAGTAGGTCACAGGCACAGTTCGCTGAATGCTAATAGTTGACTGCTGAATACTAATAGATATGAAGAAAATAGGAATAACAGGGCAAACCGGCTTCGTGGGGAGTCATTTGTACAATACTTTAGGATTGATGCCTGATGATTATGAGCGCGTATCATTTAAAGATGAATACTTCCAAGATAACACATCCTTAGATCAGTTTGTGTCCCAGTGTGATGCGATAGTACATCTAGCGGCGGTCAATAGACACGATGACCCAAATGCGTTGTATCAAATCAATTGAGAGTTAGTCAAAAAGCTGATCAGCTCTTTAGAAAGAACAGGCTCCAAAGCACATATCCTTTTCTCCTCCTCTACGCAGGAGGAAAGGGACAATCCCTATGGTCGCTCGAAAAAGGAAGGCAGAGAGCTTCTTGTAGACTGGGCGAGCCGCTCCGGGGGTAAATTTACAGGAATGATTGTCCCGAATGTTTTCGGACCTTTTGGTAGGCCTTATTACAATTCGTTTATTGCGACTTTTTGCCATCAGCTGACCCATGGCGAACAGCCAACCATTAATCAGGACGGTGAAGTCAAGCTGATTTATGTAGGGGAGTTGGTGAAGGAAATTATTGAGAGGATCCGGAACGGAAAAACAGAGGCAAGCTACGAAGTCCCCCATACCTCGGTCAATAAAGTTTCGGAGGTATTGGCCAGATTGGAATATTTTAAGCAGAGCTATTTCGACAATGGCCGGATTCCATCGCTGGAGACCACCTTTGACATCAACCTGTTCAATACGTTCCGTTGCTATGTCGATATCAAGCGGCACTATCCGGTCAAGTATGTGCAACATGCCGATCAACGGGGTGTATTCGTAGAGATTATTCGTATGGATATAGGAGGACAGTCATCCTATTCGACTACTGTGCCGGGAGTGACACGGGGAAATCATTACCATACCCGAAAGATCGAGCGCTTCGCGGTCATCAAAGGAAAGGCCTTGATCCAACTTCGTAAAATAGATACCGATGAGGTATTGGAGTTCTCTCTCGATGGCACGGAGCCGGCTTATGTCGATATGCCGATCTGGTATACACACAATATCAAGAACATAGGGGACGAAGAATTGATTACTTTATTTTGGATCAATGAACCGTATGACCCGGCTGATCCGGACACCTTCTTCCTCGAAGTTTAGATTTTGTGATTTGTTATTAGTAACTTGGGATTAGAGATTTGTAAATGGTAAGTATGAGGACGCATAAGGATTTGGATGTATGGAAATTATCAATAGATTTTGTAACTGAAATTTATAAATTAACGAATTCTTTTCCTAAGGATGAGATTTTTGGATTGACGAATCAAATCAGGCGTGCGGCTGTATCCATTCCCAGTAATATTGCGGAGGGGGCGGCGAGAAATTATAAGAAAGAGTTTGTTCAATTTTTATATATAGCATTGGGAAGTCAGCAAGAATTAGACACGCAGGTATTAATAGCGAAAAATTTAGGATTTATCACTGAAGACATATTTTTGGAAACATCAAATAAAATCCAGACAATAGGTAAGCTATTAAATGGGTTGATAAAATATTTAAAATCAAATGAAAGAAACACCTAATCACCAGTCACCAATCACCAATCACCAATCACCAATCACCAAACTAAAAGTAATGACCGTCGTTGGGACTCGTCCCGAGATCATCAGATTATCACGTGTATTGGCGGCACTCGATGCATCAGAAGCCGTCGAACATACCATCGTGCATACCGGACAAAACTATGATTACGAGCTCAATCAGATCTTTTTTGAAGATTTAGGATTACGTAAGCCGGATTATTTTTTAGAGGCTGCCGGAAAGACTGCCACAGAGACGGTTGGTAATATCTTAATAAAAATTGATCCGTTATTGGAGGAATTGAAACCGGATGCTTTCCTGGTGCTTGGTGATACCAACTCATGCTTATGCGCTATTCCGGCAAAGAAACGCCATATTCCGATCTTCCACATGGAAGCGGGTAATAGATGTTTCGATCAACGTGTGCCGGAAGAAACAAACCGTAAGATTGTAGACCATACGGCAGATGTCAACTTGACCTATTCGGATATTGCCAGAGAATACTTATTGCGTGAGGGACTACCTGCCGACCGTATTATCAAGACCGGATCGCCTATGTTTGAAGTGCTGAATTATTATCTGCCACAGATTAAGGCTTCTGATGTATTGGAAAAACTGGGCTTGGAAAAAGGCAAGTTCTTTGTGGTTTCGGCACACCGGGAAGAAAACATCAATTCGGAAAAGAATTTTAAGGGCTTGATGACATCATTAAATGCCATTGCGGAAAAATATCAATATCCGGTCATTGTGTCTACGCACCCACGCACACGCAACATGATCGATAAGATGCAAGTGGAAATGCGTCCGGAAATACAATTCCTAAAGCCTTTGGGATTTCATGACTATAACGCATTACAAATGCACGCTTATGCCTGTTTATCAGATTCAGGTACGATTTCGGAAGAATCATCGATCCTGAATTTCCGTGCCCTGAATATCCGTCAGGCACACGAACGCCCAGAGGCCATGGAAGAAGCCTCGGTGATGATGGTGGGCTTATCACCGGAACGTATTCTGCAAGGGTTGGTTCAATTGCAGCGACAAGCTGTAGGTGAAAGAACGCCAATCACCAATGACCAATCACCAATCACCAATGACCAGTCACCAATGACCAGTCACCAGTCACCAGTCACCAATTTCAGGCCGGTTGCTGATTATTCGATGCCAAATGTATCGGAGAAAGTAGCGCGGATAATTATTTCATATACAGATTATATCAAAAGAACGGTTTGGTCGGAAGAGATTTAATGGCTGAAAAAAAGAAAATACTTATCCATAGCATTGTGTTCAGTCCGGACGGAGTGTCTACAGCATATCTTTATAATGATATCGCTAAGGCTTTTAAAGATGCTAATTTTGAGGTTGTAGTACTGACTACTACACCTCACTATAATGTGTTGGAAGAAAATGTTTTAAATCAACCTCTTAAAAAACAAGCGTGTGGTTTATACTATACCAGTGAATATGAAGGAATTCATGTCGTACACGTACCTCAAAAAAAATTTAAATCTACAATATTGAGGATCATAGGGTTTATTTATTGGCATCTTTTGTCATTTATTTTGGGTTTATCAGAGAAAAGAATAAGTGTAATATTGTCGCCTTCACCTCCTTTGACAATAGGATTTATTAATCTTATGATAGGAAAGCTCAAAGGAGCAAAAATAGTGTATAATGTTCAGGAGATCTATCCGGATTTTTTGATTGAACAAGGTGGTCTCAGATCCAAGCCAATTATTAAAATATTGAAATGGTTAGAAAGGTTTGTCTATAATAAGTCTGACGCCGTAACGACTATTGACCAGATTTTTTATGATACGATCAAAAATCGTTTCATTGACCGGAGCAAGCTACATATTATTCCTAACTTTGTAGATACAGATCTTTATAGACCTGTCTCTGTTGAAAATTTGAAATTAGATAGCACACTGTTCCCTGTCAATGATAGCCTCAAACTGATGTATGCCGGGAATATAGGTCATGCACAAGATTGGGAACCGCTATTGCAATCTGCAATTCTCTTAAAAGATAAGTCTATAGACTTTTTTATCATCGGAGAAGGAGTGATGAAAGAATATGTTAAGGAACAAATTAATAAAAATGGACTGCATAAAGTTCATCTTTTGCCTTATCAGCCAAGGGAATTAATGCCACAATTGTTGGCTTATGCAGATTTGCAGTTTATTTTCATGTCCAAGGAAATGGAAGCGCATGGTTTTCCTTCAAAAGTCTACACAATCTTGGCGTGTTCTAAGCCTTTACTTGTATGTTCGGGTGCCAACACACCGATTGTGAATTTTCTAGAACCATTTGGATGTGCTAAGCTGATCACTACTCCAGTTTTTGAGGATAAAATACAGGAAATAGTTGATTTTTTGAATTCAGTTATCAAGAGAAATTTAATAGAAATGGGAAGAAAAGGCTATGAACAAGTTCAAAACAGCTATTCTAAAGAGGCTGTAGTCAATAGATACATTAATCTAGTAAAAGGTTTAACGAAATAGATGACCATTCAAATTACCGGAGCCTCGGGCTTTGTGGGGCAGAACTTACAGCACTATCTAAAAGATAGATGTTACGAAATCAAGATACTTTCTCTGCGTAACGAAAATTGGCAGAACCATGTAGAACAGAATGCTACGGCCATTATCCATCTTGCCGGCAAGGCACACGATACAGCCAATACATCCGCAGATGAAGAATATTTTAAGCTCAATACCGACCTGACTACAGATCTGTTTCAAGAATTTTTGAAATCGGATATCCGTGATTTCTTTTACTTCTCGTCGGTCAAGGCCGTGGCCGACACTGTAGATGGTGTATTGACGGAAGCCGTAGGGGGCAATCCATATACTCCTTATGGTAAGTCGAAATTAGCAGCCGAACAGTACCTTTTGGCACAACCTTTGCCGGAAGGGAAACGACTGTTTATCATCCGCCCCTGCATGATCCACGGTCCGGGTAATAAGGGTAACCTCAACCTGCTGTACAAAGTTGTGCAAAAAGGCATGCCCTGGCCTTTGGCGGCATTTCATAACCAACGCTCTTTCTTGGGTGTAGACAACCTGAACTTCCTGATCGAGCAGATGATCGAAAAAGAAGATCTGCCGTCCGGTGTATACAACTTTGCCGATGATGAGGTATTATCCACCAATGAGCTGGTGACGCTGATCGCACAATATCTTGGCAAGAAACCGAAGCTGTGGTCGATCTCGTCGGGGCTGATCCGTAGCCTGGTCAGGGTAGGGGATGTGTTACCGTTACCCCTAAACTCCGAGCGCCTCAAAAAACTCACCGAATCCTACGAAGTCTCCAACGCCAAGATCAAGGCTGCTCTAAGCATAGATAAGCTACCGCTATCTGCAAAAGAAGGATTGGAGAAGACGATACGGAGTTTTTCGGGAAGTCAGTGATCAGGTTTTGGATCACCCTCTCCGATAAATCTCTGGCTACTATGCCATACCGCTCTTTACAGCTCCATCATCAGAAAATCGATTAGGTTTTTTTGTAAGATACCCTCATAATTATCACCAAGCATAGGATCGTTAAATGTGACCACATATTTCGGATAGTTGTCCTCAATAGCCTTGAGGTTTCCGAACTCGCGTGCTATGGTCTCCTCGTGCAAGAGCGTCAGGCAGACCTGTACATATATTTTAGTTCCATTTCGCTCGCCAAGGAAATCAACTTCCTTATTGCCCAACTTCCCGACATAGACCGTATACCCCTGGCGAATAAGGTGAAGATAGACCACGTTTTCCAATAATTTATGAAGATCGGTGCCCCGGTTGTAACCCATGATTGCGTTTCGTAGGCCCGTATCTTCAAAATAATATTTCTCGCCGATCTCAAATATCTTTAACCCACCTATTTCTGAACGAACCACTTTGTGGACAAAAAAGGCATTTGTCAGGGCTTTAAGATAATTGATCGTCAGTTGTGGCGAAATATCCACACGCTGCGATCTCAGGTACTTACTGATATTGCTCGCAGAGAAAAGGGAACCTATATTATCGGATAGGTAAGCAACCAGATTTTCCAAAAAAGAAACGTTACGAATATTTTCCCGTGCGACAACATCTTTCAGCAAGATCGTTGAATAGACATTGCGGAGGTATTCAAAGGGGATATTCTCCTGTAGGCCTAGATTAGCTAAAAAGGGCATACCCCCATATTTCATATACTGCAGCAAGCTCTCAGTTGAATTTTCTAGTGCATGAAACAGAAGGAACTCTCGATAACTCAAGCTGTGGATCGCAAAGGCGACATATCTACCCGAAAGATGTGTCGCCAATTCTCCAGACAACATGTTCGCATTACTGCCCGTGCAGTAAATATCGCAAGTATTCTTGGTCAATAAGCTACGCAGTGTGCGTTCAAATGATGCGATCTCTTGTACCTCATCGATGAAAAGATAATTGGCCTTACCGTCTATCCACTTGTCTTTTAAATATTCATTTAAGTCCGTATTGTTTTTTATGTGGACAAAGTCTTCCAGCTCCATATTGATATACACAATATTTGCCTCCGCAACAGTATTTCGGATATGATCCATCAGTTGGAGCATGACATAGCTCTTCCCAACCCGCCTTTGTCCGGTAAGCACTTTGATGACAGGCTTATGGATAAAGGGGATGATCCGATTGGTATATATGGGACGGTCAATTAGTTTCATGTATAGCATATATTATTTTCAAAAATACAGAAATTTTCATGTATATCGTATACACATGTTGTTTTTTTTAAAAGTTTCTTTTATACCGTATACCTTCATGCTTTCCCACCAACCTTAAACCCGAAGTCTCCAACGCCAAGTCAAGGCTGCTCTAAGCATAGAACTCATTTAAACTTTTAGCAAGATAAGTGCAAAAGCCAAATAATGCCAATTC
>JBEBVG010000157.1:0-6481 GCA_040392845.1 Sphingobacterium sp.
CACCGGCTTTGGTGTATATTTTTCTTTCCTGTGTGCAACACAGCTGTCTACCCTGCGCGTCGTATTTATGTTGATGTTCCATTTCTATTCTGTTTAATGATTATGTGCATGTTCACCCGAGTCATCCATTTTTGCATTTACAAAAAACGCGCCTTTTATTACGATATGCATACCGTGTGGAATTTCACTAACGGGTGTTATCGCTGTATAACCCAATTGAGAAGCGCCTTTAACAACTTCCATTCTTACAAATTGAGTTCCCTTTTCTGAACCATGGTCGTGGCTACTATGGTCGTGAGGCTCGCCCTCTTTGTGGTCGTGAGCTTCGTCCTTATGGTCGTGCAGTTCTTCTGTCTGTTCTTTAATCAAAAAGATGTAATACTTTCCGTCTACATTGACTATTGCCTCATTGGGAACAGCTGGACTTAATATATTATCCAGACTGACAGTTCCGGTTATGCTCATTCCGTCAATCAGTCCTGCTTTGTCACCTAAAATTCTGCTGTGAACCGCAATCGTTTTACTGTTTCCGCTAAATGACGAGCCAATACTGTACACTTCAGCAGTATAGGTGTTATCGGGATTATTGGTAACGACAAAATCTATTTTTTGCCCGATTTTGATTAAAGGAATATCTTTTTCAAACACTTGTAAATCCAGGTGCAAGGCTGTGTTTTCAACAATCTCCGCAATAGGAGAAGATACGTCTACATAGCTTCCAATTTTGGCAAAAACGTCACTGACCGTTCCGCTTATCGGGCTGGTAACAACTAATGACGATTTAAGGCTGGAGTTGGACAAAGAAACCGGATTAATTCCCATCAATTGGATCTGCTGGTTTAACGATGCCTTTCGTATCCGCAAAGTATTTACTTCTGTCGTCGCGTTTTGTAGGTTTTTCTTTGCTCCTACATTTCCCTCGTTCAGTTCTCTTTGTCTTGCGAGCTCCTGTTCCGCAAATTCTATCCGGCTATTGATACTGAGGTATTCTTCCTGCAATTGTATGAACTGAGGATTAGAGATAACGGCTATGATCTGTCCTTTCTTGATATAGTCGCCTATCTGTACAGGCAGGGATTTAATGATACCGCCAAACAAGGAAGTAGCATTTGCCTTATTGCTGTTAGGTACTCTCAATCCACCGTTGGCTTTCAATGTTGCGGATAATTGTTTCTGTTCAATCATCCCGATTTCGATACCTACAGCTTTTATCTGTTCATCGGTCAGTACCGCAACGTTTTCTTCTTCGTGTTCGTCCGTTGTCGTTACTGCTTCGCTACCGTGATTATGTCCGTCGTCCTCTGTATGTTTATTTGTACAAGCGTTCAAAGCAAAGATTGCTACGAGGACAAAAACGCTGAAAACTATATTATTTATGATACGTTTCATATATTGTATTATTTGCTGATTAATGAATGGATAAGCGTTACAGCCTCATTGATTTGCTGTATGCTCTTTAAATAATTAAGCTGAATGTCGGTTGTTGTCTGCAAGGAAAAGAGGTATTCCACATAAGAAATATCTCCGGTACTGTACCCTAACTTCGCCGCATTGATAATTTCATCAGCATTGGGCAAAGCCTGTTCCTTGAAATAGGTAAACTGTACAACATTCTGTTCGTATTGTTTCAGGGCATTTGCCAATTCCGTTTTTAGCTGCTCCTGCTGCCATTGGGCATTCAGTTCCAATGATTGTTTCTGATAGTCAAGGGAACGGATTTTTGCTTTGGTCGCGGTAAATAATGGAATGGTTATCCCTACATCGAAAACATTAAACCGTTGTCCCCGTCCATAATACTGCTCTATGCCATTTCTTTCGTGGATACCCATCAATGACATATTCGTATATCCCAAAATAAAATCGGGCAGGCTGTTTGCCCGTTCCAATTTTTTGTTTTGTTCAGCGATTTTTGCATCCTGATACAATAACTGAATGCTTGGGTGGTTGGCAATAGCGGAACTGTCGATGAGGGAAGTCAAAAGCAACGGTACGTAATCCGATTTGGGTTCGATTACAAAATCTTCCTGTGTCTGCATCAGGTTTTTAAAACTCTGATAAGCACTTTTTCTCAAAACCTCGTTTTGCTGAAACAATAAATTTATTTCCCCTTTTTTGGTTATCGCCGTATTAACGTCCAATTTGCCTATGTCTCCGGTTTTATACCGCAATTCCGCAACACGGATAAAGTCTGCATAGATACTGTCCAAATATCTCAAAACAGAAGTATTATGCTCCAGATATTCCAGCTGATAATAATACGTCCTTACTTGTTTTTTCAGCTCGTTTTCAGTCAGAGCCTTTGCCCATTCCTGTCCTTTTACCTGTTCTTTGATAAGGTTTTTCTTTGTTCCAAAGAGTGTCGGAAAAGGTATTGTCTGTGATATTTGAATACCGTCGTTTTTCTCAAATCCGTCCGTATTTCCGTATTGAAAGTTTAAATCGGTCTTGGGCAGTTCATACGCCGTCTTGCTAAGGCTTTGGGCGGATTGAATATCCAATTTTTTTGAACGAAGTTGAGGATTGTTCTCTAAAGCTATCTCGATAGCTTTATCTATATTTATCGGGCTTTGTGCATTACTGTTCTGTGAGAACCCTAAGAACACAAACAGCAATAATACAGGTGTTATGGCTTTCATTTTACTGTTTTCCGGCGGTTTGTTATTTCTCATAAACACAAGGTATAACAGAGGCAGTACAAACAACGTCAATGCTGTTGCCGAAATCAATCCTCCGATAACCACGGTTGCCAAAGGTTTCTGTACCTCCGCTCCGGCACTTGTACTTAACGCCATTGGTAAAAAGCCCAAACTTGCTACCAATGCGGTCATTAATACAGGTCTTAGCCTAGTTTTAGCTCCCTCAATGATTCTAGGAATAATGTCGTCCCAACCCTCTTTTTCCAACCTGTTAAAGGTGGCAATCAGTACGATACCGTTCAGAACGGCAACACCAAACAGGGCGATAAACCCGACACCTGCCGATATACTGAATGGCATATCCCGCAACAAAAGGGCAAATACACCCCCGATAGCACTCATTGGGATCGCTGTATATACTAAAATGGCTTCCTTGAATGAATGGAATGTGAAATACAAGAGGATAAAAATCAGCAATAGTGCGATAGGTACTGCGATCAGCAATCTGTCGGTTGCTTTTTGGAGATTTTCAAACTGACCCCCATAGGTAAAGTAATACCCTATCGGAAGTTTAATCTGTTTCGCCAGCTTATCCTGTATTTCATTAACCACGCTGGCTACATCCCGTCCTTGCACATTGAAGCCTACATATATTCTACGCTTACCGTCCTCACGGCTGATTTGTGCAGGACCTAATCTGTAGTCAATGGTGGCAACCTGTGAAAGCGGAACCTGCTCTCCGTTTGGAAGTGGAATAAACAGATTGCTTACGTCCTCAATAGAACTGCGGTGCTGTTCGTCAAGGCGTACCACTAAATCAAACTTACGCTCGTTCTCATACACTACGCCTGCGGATTTGCCTGCAAATGCTGTACTGACAATATCGTTTATCTCCTGAACATTCAAGCCATAGTTTGCTATTCGTGTACGGTCGTATTCGATATTGATTTGCGGAAGACCGGCAATCCGTTCTACTTGGGGAGCTGTTACGCCCTCAACGGATTGAATGATAGTGTTAGCCTTGTTTGCATATATTAACAGCGAGTCAAGGTTTTCCCCGAATATTTTCACGGCAACATCTTGCCTGATACCTGTCATCAATTCATTAAAACGCATTTGTATGGGCTGGTTGGCTTCAAAGAAAACACCAGGGATTACTTCCAATTTCTCCATCATTTCATTGGAAAGCTCATCATAAGATTTCTTTGTTTTCCATTCGTCCTGTGGTTTCAGGATAATCATCAGGTCAGTTGCTTCAGGAGGCATCGGGTCTGTCGGTACTTCGGCAGCACCTGTCTTGCCTACGACCATTTTTACCTCGTCAAATTCCTTGATTATTTTAGATGCCTGCATAGAGGTTTCCAAACTTTGGCTAAGCGAAGTGCCCTGCGGTAAAATACAGTGGAAAGCAAAATCGCCCTCGCCCAATTTTGGCAGAAACTCTCCGCCCATTCGTGAAAAGATAAAGAGGCTGATCGTAAAAAGCCCAACGGCAACCGCAATAACCACATATTTTATCCGAATGGCTTTTTCTAACAAAGGCTTATAACCCCCTTGAAGATAGTCCATCATTTTGTCTGAAAAATTCCTTTTGGTAATCGGTTTTTTAGACAGACACAAAGCACTCATCATCGGGATATAGGTAAAGGACAAAATCAATGCTCCCAAAATGGCAAAACTTACGGTCTGTGCCATTGGCGTAAACATTTTCCCCTCGATGCCTGCCAATGTTAGGATAGGGATATATACGATAAGGATAATAATTTCACCAAACGCCGCACTTGTACGGATTTTTCTTGCAGATTCATACACCTCCTCGTCCATTTCTACCTGCGTAAGTTTTTGTGTGGATTTCCGTAAGCCCAAATGGTGCATTGTCGCCTCAACGACAATCAGAGAACCGTCCACTATCAATCCGAAATCAATAGCCCCCATACTCATCAAATTGGCACTCACGCCAAATAGCCTCATCATTCCCAATGCAAAAAGCATTGATAACGGTATGGCGGATGCTACGATTAAACCAGCCCTGAAATTCCCTAAGAAGATAATTAATACAAATATTACAATTAATGCACCTTCAATAAGGTTTTTTTCGACGGTGCTTATCGCTCTATCTACCAGGTTCATTCTATCCAAATAGGGTTCGATGACCACATCTTCTGGCAGGGATTGTTGGATAACCGGTATTTTTTCTTTGATGTTTTTTACGACAGTGGCAGTGTTTTCTCCCTTGAGCATCATCACAATACCTCCCACAGCATCTACCTCGCCGTTATAGGTCATTGCTCCGTATCGGGTAGCGTTCCCGAATTTCACTTCAGCTACATCTTTTATATATACCGGAACAGTACCTGTATTTTTAACAACAATATTGCCTACATCTTCCAATGAAGTGACCAAACCAATCCCTCGAATGAAGTATGCATTAGGTTTCTTATCAATATAAGCACCTCCGGTATTTTGGTTGTTGTTTTCGAGTGCGGTAAAAATATCGGAGATACTGACGTCCATTGCTTTGATGCGGTTAGGGTCAACGGATACCTCATATTGTTTAAGCAGACCGCCGAAGCTGTTTACTTCCGCTACTCCGGCAGTACCATAGAGCTGACGGGCGACAATCCAATCCTGCATGGTACGCAAATCCATAGCGGAATATTTATCTTCACTTCCTTGTTTGGGGTGGAGAATATATTGGTACACTTCACCAAGACCTGTACTGACGGGGGAAAGTTCAGGAGTTCCGATGCCGTCCGGTATTTGTTCTTCGGCTTCTTTCAGCTTTTCATTAACTAACTGTCGGGCAAAATAAATATCTACTTCGTCTTTGAATACAATAGTTACAACCGAAAGCCCGAACCTCGAAATACTTCTTATTTCTTCAACGTTTGGGAGATTGACGACACTTTGCTCTACGGGAAATGTAACCAATTGTTCTACTTCCTGTCCTGCCAATGTCGGACAGAGTGTAATCACCTGAACCTGATTATTTGTAATATCAGGCTGTGCATCAATTGGGATTTTGGTGGCACTCCATATCCCCCAAATGATGAGTAATAAGGTCATCAATCCTATAATGAACTTATTCTTTATAGAGAATTTTATAATATTATCTAACACTTTTTGTTGCGATTAATGATGAATAATAAGTTGCAAAAGGACAAGGAATCGCCTCTTGCTGACACAATCAAATTGCTTAATTACTATTTATGCATTAATCTTGGGCGGTTGCCATATTTTCCCAATGTAACGTGGTATAAAAAGGGTATTATAATAGACTACTGGTTTAGGTAAATCGGACGATATCATCTTGCCAAAATTGAAACCATTCCATAGAAGAACTACTCCTGAAACGATTCCACAACATCCGCAGACACAAAAGGGTGTACACAAGTCTCCGGCGTGAGAATGGTCTTCGTTATGACTGTGTGCTGTTTCGGTATAATGTGTATGCTCTTCAAATATTTCATTTTCATTCACATCAGCACATGGTATCATAAAGAGAACCATCATATAAAGCGCCAGTATGGATGAAAGTAATTTCATATTAACCTCTCATTCAAAGGTAATAAAAAAGTTCTGCAATGGTATTGCAATATTATCTGGAATTTTATGAATTGCGAATTGCAAAATAATTTTTCAACTTTATACCTTTTGAGGCATTAGAAGCTAGAAAGAAATCTTCATGATGGGATCGAAACTTATATTCTGAAGCGAAAAATCATGAAAAGAAATAAAAATATAAACGGTTTAACTTTACTACAGTGGAAGGACACGAAAGCAAAAATACATTCAATATGCCTGCACAAAGTCCCTTTTCTCAAACTTATTTTCACGGAACAAAG
>JBEBVG010000158.1:0-6429 GCA_040392845.1 Sphingobacterium sp.
CTTTTCAAATTGATGAGGATGCATTTGAGCATGCAATAGGCGGGATGGTATACAGTGTCCTACGTTTGTTGAGTTAAGTATTTATAATTTACTTTCTTTTTTTACCTGCCGTTTTTTAACGGCAGGTTTGATCTTTTGCTTGGCTTCATATTGTTGTTCCAGGTATTTGATAATCTCACCGGCGATATCTTTGTTGGTAGCCTGTTCTATACCTTCTAATCCCGGAGACGAGTTTACTTCCAGGATCAACGGTCCCCTGGCGGAAGGCAGCATGTCTACACCTGCCACGGTTAGCCCCATTGCACGAGCTGCAGCTACAGCAGTTTCCCGTTCCTTACGTGTTAGTTTGACAACTTCTGCAGTGCCACCACGATGGAGATTCGAACGAAATTCGCCTTCCTTCGCTGTTCTTTTCATAGCACCGACGACTTTACCATCGACAACGAACGCACGTATATCTGTTCCTTTTGCCTCTTTGATATATTCTTGTATCAGGATATTGTTTCCCAGGCCATAAAATGCTTCGATAACAGAGGAGGCTGCTTTTTTAGTCTCTGCCAATACGACGCCAATTCCCTGTGTGCCTTCCAGCAACTTAATAACCAGAGGAGCCCCTCCAACCATACTGATCAGATCATCTACATCGGATGCCGTACGTGCAAACCCCGTAATAGGTAAGCCTAACCCTGCTCCTGACAGGATCTGCATACAGCGCAGCTTATCCCGCGAACGTGTGATAGCCTGACTGGGGTTTGCCGAAATGACATCCATGACTTCAAACTGGCGAACAATAGCAGAACCATAGAATGTGATGGATGCACCTATCCGTGGTATTATGGCATCTATATCACCGATACCTTGTCCTTTGTAATGTATACTTGGCTTTCCTTGCTGGATACCCACGTAACATTTACTGTGATCTATGACCACACATTCGTGCCCGCGCTGGGTGGCTGCTTCCACTAAGCGGCGGGTAGAATAGAGCTGTCTGTTGGAGGATAATACGGCAATTTTCATAAACTATTTTTAGCTAAATTCTTCCGGGAAACATCGACCAAAAACTTGCCACTTATAAAGTTTCGGCCGAGGAGCATCGGGTATGACATGGATGAGCGATCGCGTAAAGAAAGTTTGATATCATACAGCCTATCAAATAATCTTATTTTAGTAATAAAAATATGCCTTGTCTCTGTTTGTCCGAAAGAACTTTTTACAACACGTTCCCGGTGTACCGGAAATGTTAATGTCAATACTTCGTCTTCTTCCAGATGCGGACAGATGTGACAGGTAATAAACCGATGTCCATCTTTTTCGAAGATACTGAAATCCTCACAATGTAACACTGATGTATCTGCACCCGTATCTATTTTCGCATAAATGTTGTACATGCCAAGTTCAGGCAAATCTACAATTTCATGGCGACCTATGATTGGCATCGTGTCCACAGGGTTGTTATTCGTAAATAAACTCTCCGTAAGGCGAGTGGATGACAACTTGTTTTTTGTCATGCTCTTCTACACGTCCGACAATTTGTGCAGGAATACCAAAAGCGTTAGAGATTGCTATAATATCACCTGCTATTTCTTTCGGAACATAGAGCTCCATGCGATGTCCCATGTTAAATACTTTGTACATCTCTTGCCAACTTGTATCCGATTCCCGTTGTATTAATTCAAATAGGGGAGGCGTTGGGAAAAGACTATCTTTGATGATCTGCAATTGATCTACAAAGTGGAGAACTTTAGTTTGAGCACCTCCCGAGCAGTGTACCATGCCGTGAATTTGTGCCCGGTGTTTGTCCAAGATCTGTTTGATAACAGGAGCATATGTACGGGTGGGAGATAACACCAATTTTCCAGCTGTAATTTCTTCTCCTGTTTCCACTTTCACATGATCAGTTAAGGCTTTTCCGCCGGCAAATATGAGATCATAAGGAACTGCCGGATCGTAGCTCTCCGGGTACTTTTCAGCAATATATTTACTAAAGACATCATGACGAGCGGAAGTAAGTCCATTGGAACCCATACCGCCGTTGTATTCCTTTTCATACGTTGCCTGACCATAGGATGCTAACCCAACAATGACATCACCACCTTGGATGCGGTGGTTGGAAATGACGTCCTCACGTTTCATACGACAAGTTACTGTACTGTCGACGATGATGGTACGGACCAGGTCGCCTACATCAGCAGTTTCGCCCCCCGTAGAATAGATACCTATGCCCAGTTCGCGCAACTCCGCCAGGATTTCTTCCGTTCCGTTGATGATTTCAGCGATGACTTCCCCCGGAATAAGGTTTTTGTTGCGGCCGATAGTGGAGGATAACAATATATTATCGATAGCACCCACACACAGCAGATCATCTATATTCATGATGATGGCATCCTGGGCGATGCCTTTCCATACCGACGCATCACCCGTTTCTTTCCAGTAAACATAAGCTAACGAAGATTTTGTACCGGCGCCATCTGCATGCATGATATTGCACCAGGCATCGTCCCCACCCAGGATATCGGGTATTATTTTGCAGAACGCTTTGGGATAAAGCCCTTTATCAATATTTTTTATAGCATTATGAACGTCCTCTTTTCCTGCGGATACGCCTCTTTGGTTGTATTTCAATTCTGACATCTTGGCACAAAAATAATCAAACCGAATGATTAAGCCTAAAAGTTTTTTACCGACGTTTTAGGAATTGGAAACTACTTGTTTCTTTTAAGTTTCTTTGGATTTTGTCGAGAATCGAATACATCTGCTATCTCAATCCTATTTTTGGTTTCGTTAGTCCAGTAGATTATTTTATAGTTAGTGCTAATTATATATCTGAATGTTTGAGCTCTTTCTTCTAGTAACTGTTCAATAGGCCCGATTTCGGGAAAATTGCTAAGCTTTTTTGTTTCTCCTATAATCTGTTGAACAATCCGTTTGGCAACTTTTAGACTCACTTTTTCTTTGTGGTAATCAAAGATCTTTCTTAGTTCATTCTTAGCAAAATCTGTCCAATATACTGTTAGTCCCATTTTTCAGCTTCTGCGATCAGATCATCTGTTGAGATCAGCCTGTCATTTTTTGAGTCCTCCATAGATTTATCAATTCGCTCATTTAGGTCATTAATAGTTATAGGTCGCAGATTTTTGTTTGTTTCGGAGCTACCTGAGTGTAATATTTTTTCTAAACGACTTAACAGATCCTCGTTTTGCAGCTTTAGAAATTCTTGTACAAATTCAATTTTCCTCGTTTGAATGTCCATAACACTTTTATTTGTTACTCAAATTTACAATTTTTTTTTAAATTTTCTAAATGTCGATAAAGATGAATTTGGAGTAAAAATGGTGTTTTTGTCATAGTGATGTCCTTTCTGATTTTTTATATAAATATCTCTTGCATAGTGTAAAAAATACACTTATCTTTGTGGTATCATAATTTAGGTTTATAATTGGTTAGTAAAGGTTTTCATTCTCCCCGTTTGAAAACCTTTTTTTATTTACTAAAAACTAAAATTATATTTTGTAGTTTGGTATTATAATGGATAACAAGCAAAAAGGAAAACCTACGGATCACCTCGCAAATGAGCGAACTTTTCTCGCCTGGATCAGGACCAGTATCGGAATTATGGGTTTTGGTTTCATCGTAGTGAAGTTTTCGATGTTCATTAAACAGATATCGCTGTTTGTGGGAAAAGAGCCAAACCCTTCGCAATTTGCGTACTCGGGTATTATAGGTGTCGTATTGGTGGCAATAGGGGTAATGACAGCGGTAATGGCTTACCTCAATTACAAGAAGATCGAAAAACAACTGGATGCGGATCAGTATTCGAGTTCCAGCCCGACCATTACTTACCTGACAGCCTGTATTGTTTTTATCAGTATTTTTCTTATCTGGTATCTTATCGAAAGTATTTGAGTGGTTTTTTGGTTACGAGGTTATATAGTTATAGGGTTACATAGTGTAGGTTTCGTTTATTGGACGCAAGATTTAGCGGCGACGAAGACCAGCCCCTATGGTATATCTCTAGGGGAATTAAAGGTGTAAGGAAGCTTAATAGTGCTCCATATCTGAGTAAGTCTATCCAGGGAAAATTGTGCATTGGCAGGACTCGTGCTTGGAAGGGTTTCAAAATGGTGTGTTGGATCTCGTTCGAAATATCGGTCAAATAAGTTCGCTGCTTTCTGACCATTGAAAAAGACGTGCTTAATATCTTGGTGTTTTAGCAATAGCTCAGAAATAGCATTAGGAGAGACTTCTTTAATATGAACATCCATACTGCCTTTGCGGATTGCACTACCACATACATCCCATAAAGCTATCTGATTTTTTATGAGTAAATCTTTTCGTTTTTGATAATCTCTGGAAAAGGGTTGATCGAATAGATGGAAAAGGATTTTCCAGAACCTATTTTGGGGATGTGCATAATATTGGTGTTCGGCAATAGATAGATCCCCCGGTAAAGAGCCGAGGATTAGTATCCGGGAATTATTATCAACTATGGGAGCAAAGGATATTTTTAAGGACATAATTGCTGTTCTTCCACTTCAAATACACTGTCAATCTGCCATGTGGCTTTGTCTCTGGACGCTGCTACCGCAAGCTGATCACATCTTTCATTCAACGGATGACCCGCATGTCCTTTCACCCAGACGAGTTTGATATCATGAAGCTTGTAAGACTGCATAAGCCGCATCCACAGATCTTTGTTCTTTTTTCCTTTAAATCCTTTCTGTATCCAGCCATAAACCCAGCGTTTGTCGATAGCGTCGATGACATACTTTGAATCGGAGTAGATCGTGACTTTCTGTTTGCTGTTTTTTAGTGCTTCCAACCCGACAATCACCGCCATGAGTTCCATACGGTTATTAGTCGTTTTACGAAAACCTCCTGAAAATTCCTTTTCAATCAGTTTTCCCTGGTATGCCGGGTTGCTTCCCTGATATATGGTCCGAAGGATGGTGCCATATCCTCCTGGTCCCGGGTTTCCACTTGATGCACCATCTGTATAAAGTTCTATCATTCGGGTAAAAATACACTTAAATGTCGTTTTTTTCCTATAAAGGGGCGAAAACCCTCCTTACTTTTGGAAAAGAAAAGACTAAGTAACAAAAAAACAAACCATTAAATATAAAGAGAGATGAAAAAATTTACTTTACTGTTTTTTACCTGTATGATGGCTTTCGTGTCCTGTAAGGACGAAAATGGAGGCCCCGATTCTACCGGGCCGGATATAGAACCACCTCCGGCAGAGGAAGCTCACACATTGCCCCGGCAGGTTGTTGTGCGGAGTAATGGTGAAGTAACCGGCTATACGATCACCTATCAATCGGGAACCAAAAAGATAAACAAAATCACAAAAACAAACGGAGGGGTAGAAATGTACCGTTATAATGATCAAAATCTGATCGAACGAATTGACTACGGAAATGACGGCTATGTTTCTTTCTTTTACAATAATGATGTGTTGACCCGTTCCGAATCATCACGGTCCGGCCAGCTCGTAGAGAAGACGGAATATACGTATCCATCCAACAATAAAGTGACCTTCGTTCAATCAAAATATGAAAACAATGCATGGGAGTCTGACGCAGCAATAACACTTGAATTTGACAGTAAAGGCAACGTAACAAAAGGAGGGCAGGGGGGGCTGCAAGCCACAGTATCTTACGACAGTAAAAACACACCTTTCCTTAATGTAGAAGGATGGTCTAAGATCAATTTTACAGGAGGTATACCTTTAGGCGATAATGTGGATATATCTGATATTGTGGGGCGAAGGAACAACCCTACCTCTACAAAGGTGATAGAAGGAGGGGCTTCGTTGCTGGATTTAGCATTTAGCTACGAATTTACGGATACGGAGAATGCTAAATTTCCCACAAGAATAACTGGAAAGGATGATGGGCAGACAAAGTTTACGGCAGAGATATGCTATAGTGGTAATTGTAATCTATCCACCGATCCAGGCAACCCGGGCGATCCTAACGGTCCTAATTCGGAAACGGAGACTTTGCCTGCAACGATCGTCATGACTTCGGGCGGAGATACTAAGACCTATACGATCGTCTATCAGGAAAATAGTAAAAAGATTGACAAAATAACCGCTAGTGCTGGTGGAGCTACTGCAATATATGTGTATGATGGAGAACGTATTCAAAAGGTATATTGGGGTTCGACCAACAGTGAAGATTACAATTTGTATAGCTATGATGGGAGTGGAAGATTAACGAAAGATGAGAATCATCGATCTGGTGGAGATACCGATGTAACTGAATTTTCTTATTCGGGGTCGAAGACTATTGTATCGGGCGAAGGGGTAGATGATATGCAGGTTGAGCTTAGTTATGACAGCAAAGGAAACTTTACCGACGCGGCGTTATCAAAAGGAGGGACAACAGCCGGACAGGTGTCGATCACCTATGATGATAAGAATGCACCTTT
>JBEBVG010000159.1:0-6403 GCA_040392845.1 Sphingobacterium sp.
TTAGGTTCCAATTGTTTCCATCGCTGAGTGAAAGGCTGGCTTTATTGGTGTTAGACGCAGAAGCACTCTGATAATATTCGTCCGCATCAGCCCTGTAACCTGCATACACGATATTGGTATACCAGTCCTTACTCCAGATATCTTCAGTAGTATAGCCTATATTCGCTTTTAACGAAAGACCCTTCACAAAGGGAACGTCGTATTTAAGCGCGAAGTCTACATTCAGATTTTTTGTGTTGTATCTGGTATATCCTGATGTCGCCTCATCGGCCAAAGCCATAGGATTATCCGTTCCTTCGCCACCATATGCATAGTAATCTGGATATGTGCCCCATCGCACGGGGATATTTGGAGCCGTATTTTTTAGGCTTCGAGCGATTTCAGCAGCGCTAAGGCCCGGATAGCTCAGGTTGTCCAAAAAAGCGCCTACACCTACGGACAGGCTTAGATCTTTCGTTACGTCGACATCCAGATTGCTTCGCAGGTTTACACGTTTTTTCGATGTTGAATTTGTCGACCATATACCTTCCTGTTGCAGAAAACCCGCCGAAAAGAAATAGGCCATTTTTTCCGATCCACCGGATATGTTGATGTTTGACTGCGAGATAGGCGCATTTTTTATCATTTCATCATACCAATTTGTTTCGTTAGGAAACACGCGGGTCGCAAACTCACTGTCCGTGATCACTGCATTCCTATCGTTTATTAACTTCATATTGGCGTTATACTCATTCACCAATCGTTGCCATATCGCCGCATTCGCAACCTCCGGATAGTTATGGGGAATTTGTAGGCCGTAGCGCGTACTGATATCGATACTTGTTTTTTTCTGTTTAGTTCCTCTTTTTGTTGTCACCAATATCACCCCATTCGCACCTTGCATACCATACACTGCCGCAGCTGATGCATCTTTCAATACAGAGATAGACTCAATTTCGGAAGGATCAAGCTGACTATAATTTCTTCCGGGAATACCGTCTACAACAACCAGCGCAGTGCCAAAGCCCCGAATCTGTAAATTGGCGGCATCCGAACCCGGCTCTCCGCTCGACTGGCGGGAAAATACTCCGGATACACGTCCGGTAAGCGCGTTTTCTAAGTTAGGCGTGGTCGTTTTCACGAGCTCCGCATTGTTTATAGTGCTTACCGAGCTTATTAGTTTCTCTCTTGACCGCGTGCTGTAACCAACGACGACGATATCATCCAGTATACGATCGTTCGGAACCAGCGTTACAGCTAGCGGCCGGTTATCTTTGATGACTATTTCCTGCGTGATAAAGCCTACATAAGATATCTGGAGTATTTGACCCTTGGCGATATTTAAGGAAAATTCACCGTTATGATTCGTAAAGGTGCCTGCTGTTGTTCCCTTGATGGCAACGCTCGCTCCCACGACCGGTGTGTTCGAATTATCTTTGACAATACCCGAGACCAGCTGTCGCTGCTGTGTGTTTTCGGACTGCAGGGCTGTATTTTGCGTTTTCGGTACAAGTAATATCTGTTTGTTTTCTTTCATTTGGTAGGCAATATCCGTGGCCTGGAACAAGAGGTCTAATGTTTCCTTTATCGATTTGTTGTCGACCGAAAGGTCCTTTACAATATTCAGCCCGGACAATGCATTACTATAAAACAGATTATATCCACTTTGCTTTTCGATTTCCGGAATGATCTGTCGGATAGCTTTATTTTCCACAGATAAAGTGATTTGGGCAAAAGCATTTCCACAGAAAAACAGCATGAAAGAGCCGATACAAATACATCGTATGATTTGATTTTTCATGTATTTAGATTTGGTGTTAGATTTTTATTAACTTTACGATTGGAGAAAGCGTATAAAAGTAGCCCGCGTTAAATAATAATAACGGCTAATCAGCTTGTACACTTCTTCAATTACTTTAATTACAAAGATTACGGGATCAGCTTTCTCAGGGATGATTCCGTATTTTTTTTATTTCTTCTAAGGTTTTCTCATAACATCTTCATTTAATATTAGTTCTTGATTTATTCTATTACGATCGTGCTGTCTGACAGCATTTTATATTTGATGGGAGCCGTTCGGCTTATAAACTCCATAACATTATCCAAACTGCTGTTTTTTATAATTCCCCGATAGGTATACTTTTTTGCATCTTCTGTTTTGAAAATAAAGTCGATATTATAAATGCGATGTAATGTCCTACAGATTTCTTCAAGTGATTCGCCTTGGAACATGAGCTCTTTACTTCGCCACAGCAAGTGATTGGCATTAGGGGGAAGTTCAGTTTTGGTAAAACGCTTATCGCTTAGCGTATAATCAAGCCTTTCGTAAGGAAGCAGGATTTCTTCGCTTTTACTATCGTCTACCTTCACTTTACCTTCAATCAGTATGACCGATACCGACTCATCCTGTGCATACGCTTTCACATTAAAACTCGTTCCTAACGCTTCTACATTTATTCCATTCGCCTTCACAACAAACGCTTTTTTGGCATCTTTGGCGACTTCAAAATAAGCCTCACCTTCCAAGATTACCGTTCTTTCTTTTTTGTTGTACGATTCGTCATAAGATATCCTGGAATCAGAATTAATATAAACCCGCGTTCCATCCGCCAACATCACATTCGATTTTTGTCCATTATCGGCGGCAATCGTAACAATGCCCTCCCCAAGCATTACATTATGATAGTTCTTTACCCAGAAGAATGCGCCTAGGCCGATCAACAAGACGATAGATGCCGCGGCAGTATAATAATCCCAGCGTATTCGCGGTGATCTTTTGGTTGATATATCCCGGGTAGGTTCTTCGTTTGTATCTATTTTGCCCATGATCTGCTTCAACATAGATACTTGCTGCAACGTGTCCATCACCGGCGAGGCTTCTTCCCACTTTTTCTGAAAATGGGAATAACAGATTTCTTTCGCCTCCGGGCGGGTAATCCATGCCTTGAGCTGATCAGTTTCTTCTTTTGTGGCTAAGCCCAAACGAAACCTTTCCAGTAATTCGATGTAATATCTGTTATCCATACGCACTGTACTTTATAGCTTTATTGGAGAAAAAATACGCACGAGCCACGTGCTTTTTAACATAATTTAACATTTAGAGGTTTGCTCCAATCAACAGCAAAATGAAATAATCTTTTAGATGGGACCGGAGATGTTTGAATGTACGGTAGAGATGTGCTTCTACCGATCGCTCGGATAGACTTAAGCTATCTGCAATTTCTTTGGAAGACCAGCCCTTTTCCTTTCGGAGGCGGTATATATTTTGTGCGATAACGGGCAAGGTCTCCAGCAATTTATTGATATGTGCTTCCAGATATTTCACATTTAGCTTTTCAAGGATATAATCGTCAAACTCCCGATCATCGGCATCTGTAAATTCATGCGTTAATAATTGTTTCTTTAGCTCTTTAAATGCAAAATTCCGTGCTATTGTAAACACATAATTTTTTATATTTTTATCTCCATCGATGTGTTTTGCCTTTTCCCATATTGTCAGAAAGCAGTTTTGCGTGATATCTTCGGCGAGATTGGGGTTGTAGGTAATAGATAATACGAAGTTATAAACCTTGCCACTATATTTGTTGTAAAATAGTTCAAAAGCGCGCTCGTCTTTATCTTTTATTTGCTCGATCAGTAATTTATCATCATCATTAAACGGCATCTTGGTATACTTATTTAGTAAGGCAATTGCAAGTTAAGCGAAATTATAGTATCCTGCTATGATTAAAGATTAAAAACTTTGTAATTCAATATAATGAAGTAGCTGCCGATACATTTTTGTATCATGGAGGTTAGAACATAAAGAAGCATATGGATTTTATTTAGGCAAGGAAATCAGCATACCAATATCCCGAGGATTTGACAATACGTTGCTGCGTTTGGAAGTCTACATATACAAGCCCGAATCGTGGATGATATCCTTCGGCCCATTCAAAGTTGTCGAGAAAAGTCCATACAAAATACCCGTTAACTTTTATCCCTTCCTGTTTCGCCCGAAATACTTGTTCCAGGATATGCTGCAAGTATTTTACCCTTTTAGGATCGTCTACCTGATTGTTTTCTATCCGGTCGGGAAAGGCTGCCCCATTTTCGGTGATAATCAATGGCGGGATATTCGGATAGGCACTGAATTTCTTTAACACGTGGTAAATCGACTCGGGGTAGACCTCCCAGTTCATCGATGTCATTTCTACCCTGCGCTTTTTTGCAGGTACAATCTTTGCCTTCATGAAGGGGACAAAAGGAGCATAGCTTATGATCTCACGTGTATAATTTTGTACCCCAATAAAATCCATATTGAACATGAGGTCTCTCTCATCATTTTGCTGCATATACTTCTCAATCCTACTCAAGATTTTGATTTCCTCTGTTGGATATCCCATTCCCAACAAGGGCTCTATAAACAGTCGATTGAGCAATGCGTCAGCTCTTTTAGCGGCGAGAATGTCCCTTTCTTTCATCCGGAAAGGTTCGATGTGAGAGCATGAAAAAGTAGTACCTACGGTGCTATGTTGTTGGATGGACTTGATTACTCTTGCTCCGTGTGCCTGTGCAAGTGCTACATGGTGTGTGGCAGCCAAAAAGTTGTCCAAGCCCTTCCTTCCGGGCGCATGCACTCCGAAGAAATAGCCTGCAGCGCTGAATACCATTGGTTCGTTTAATACCATCCAGTTTTTTACCCGATCGCCAAAATGTGTCACACAGAGGGATACATAATGCCCGAACCATTCCTTAATATCACGATTTGTCCACCCGCCCTTTCTTTCAAGGGCGTCGGGAAGATCCCAATGGTAGAGTGTAATCCAGGGGGTAATACCCAATTCAAGGGAAAAATCAATAAGTCGGTTGTAGAAGGCGATACCCTCTGGATTGACCTTGCCTGTACCCTCGGGAAGTATACGGCTCCACGAAATTGAAAATCGATAATTAGGGATGTTAAGGCTATGCATCAGGTACAGATCCTGGGTATAACGATTGTAAAAATCACAGGCCGTATCACCATGATGGTTTTGAAAGATCTTATTCTTTTTTTTTACGAAAATATCCCAGATCGAAAGACCTTTCCCATCCTGGTCGTGAGCTCCTTCAATTTGATAAGCAGCAGTAGAAACTCCCCAAATAAAACCTTCGCCAAAGGCATCCTTAGTCAACCGCATTAACAAACGTATTTATATCCTGTTTTTTGTTTTTTGTCCGGAGATGGTCGTCGAATAGCTCTGCTACAATCTGTGCCGTGCAGTTCGGGAAGTCTACCGCAACATCATAATCCCCTTCCAGCCACTTTTTTATTTCTTGCACCTTATCTAAGTTCAGCTTTTTTAATATCGGCACATTCATCTGTTGCAATGCCGCTGCATTACATTGTTGCTCGTACTGACCTTTCATAGGGATTACAATCAATTTCTTCTTGAGGAAAAGTGCTTCAGCCGGTGTTTCAAATCCTGCTCCACATATTATTCCTGCCGAAGATACCATACTTTTGATAAATGAACTATTACAAACAGGAGAAACCTGGATATTATTCCTGTTATAAGCCCGTTTTGTATGTTTTGAGAATATCTGCCATTTTACATTTTTAATTTCTCCTAATATTTTAAGTATCTTTTTGTCACTATATGCAGGCAGGTAAACGGTGTAATGACCGATATTTGTTACCGTAGCATTTCGTATTTCGTCTCGTATCAGAGGTGTGAAAATATTTTTGTCATAAGATATGAAATGAAACCCAAACTGTGCCGTTGTCGGCGCATAGTTTTTAAGAATCCACCTTCCGACAGGATCAGGTTTTTTCGGATAAGGTGCATTTTTGTTCAACACGGCAGATTGGTGGCTCAAAGCATAGCAGACTTTATGCTGTAGACGACAAGCCCAGGCACTGACAGGTTCAAAATCGTTGATGACGAGATCGTAATCATGTATGGGCAGAGAAGCTAATTCGTTGTAAAATCGTTTTATTTTTGCTTTTTTGTAGGTAGACATAAGATCGACACCTCCCTTTTTACCGAATACGAAGCTTAACCCTTTAAAAGAATACTTCACCGGATAACCCAATTTTACATCTGCCTCTGTCCCGCTAATTAAAATATCCAGCTCTCCCCGTTGCTGTAACAAAGGTATGATGTCTCTGGCCCGGCTGATATGACCATTCCCTGTTCCTTGTATCGCATAGAGGATCTTCATTTTATTGCCATTAGTTTGAAGTCACTAATCATGTTTTCGAACAGCTTGTTGTTAGAGAGGACTGTTTCTTCGGGATGTTCTTCAATTTCGTTCAGCATCTCCGCCTCGTTGTATCTATAGAGTGTCCATTCCCCACGATTATATTCCAGAGCTGTTAGATTCTCTATCCAGTCACCTGAATTTAAGTACGTAATTGACCCATGTTGATTTGTTATTGTACGTATTTCCGGTTGATGTATAT
>JBEBVG010000160.1:0-6346 GCA_040392845.1 Sphingobacterium sp.
CTAAAACTATCACCCGAAACACTGGGGTCGCTGTAAGACACATTCCCATTGGCGGCCAAATTCCACCTCACCAAATCCGTCTGCGCCTTTACAACCGCCCCAAAGGACAGTACAAAAAGCAACAAAAAAAATATCTTATGAAACAGACCCTTCTTCATACCGCTCAGTTTATGGAGAAGACGGTGTCTCTCTTACTTCAAAAACGATATTCATAAAAGACCCCTCGTCGGCTGTCGAGTCCGAGACATGGTAGGTTAATATTCCGGTGTTTGTTACCTGTACATTGTCAAACAACGTATTATCATACCATGTAATATAATAGTTGAGTTCGTTGGGTTGAACGACCACAGGCAATGTCCCTGCACTAGGGCTTTTTACAGATGATTCCGATATACCGCTAAACTGTGCAGCATATATCGCATGTAAATTGATGGAGCCTGTTTTTGCACCATCATTAAATGTCATAGCACCTAGTAAAGGACCAGTATTGTACTCTTGCGGTATATGATCTAATGCCGTAGGGATAATAATCGACGGCATATAGAAAAATTTAGGCAAAGCCGCTTTCAGCTGTTTTAATATCCCACTGGTAGGATCAGCTACTACAACACGGTCGGTCGTACCCCCTGTTTGCAGGCCTTGAATAGCTAAAGTATTGGTATTGTCTGTTCCGATAGAAGTAGGACCTGTCAAGGCTCCCCCGAGCTGAATATTACCACTTGTTTTGGTTAGACCATTATCCGCTGTAACATTCAATCCCAAAGCAGCAATATCTGCATCGTTGATCAATCGGTTCCATTTGCCTTCATCCAGGACAACACTAGTCACTGTCCAATAATAATAGCCTGGTGTAACCTCACTTGTGGTATTCGTATTGTATACCAAAAGAGAATTGACTTTAGTTTTTTCTGTAGCTGGTTCTATCGGGCTGAAAGACGTCAGGGACGTCAGGGCTACCCTCGGAATCAGTAGTCCTTTGGAAGAGGACAGCATTTCGATAACGGAGGCTTTGCTGGGATCACTAGTGCCATGCCCGATCTGCCCGTAAACGCTATTTACGACAGTCAGAAATATACCTGCAATCAAAAATCCAAAAAGCCTCTTCATATCCAAATACTGCTCTGCAAAATATAATGTATCGTTCTACTATAGCCGTATCAAAAGATGGTATCACCAGATTGCTTCATTGTACCTCCTGACAGTGATGCATTTTTTGATACAGCTTGCTTGTCCTTTTTTACTAGTTACGTCCGACTACCTTCCAAGTAGTACCATCAGATTTGATGACCCAACCCTGATAGGGAAGCGCACCATAAACGGCTTCAGGAGTACTGTTTCCATCTATTGCTGAAGTTGCCTGACCGATATTAACATAATTTTCTTCGTCTGGACTGGTCTTTTTGATATTGATGACCTGACCAATGTTTGCAAGACCAGCTACGGGCAATGTAATATCTACATCACCTCCTGATGTATTTGCATTAATAATGACTTCTTGAGCTGAGGCATTAGCAGTACCTAAGAGGGTAGCCACATCGTGTTCACCATTTGAAAGATTAAAGCTTATACTTCTCACTACATTTTGCAACACGCCAGTGGTAGCATCTTGTACAACAATCCTGTTTGCTGCATTACCAGCCTCTAGCCCTTTTATAGCTAAAGTATTCGCTACATTTGGAGTTGATCCATCTGCATCTACTCCGGTTGTTATCGTAGTAGGCTGAATCAAATTACCTCCCAATTGGATATTGTTATCTGTTTTAGTCAGACCGTTATCGGCTGTAGCGGTATTACCGAGATCAGCTTGGTCAATCCATGTCACTGCTCCTGTAGTTGCATCTGTTACCAACACCTGGCTGTTTGTGCCACTAGGGGCTATTTTTGCAGTAGTAACAGCTTCATCAAGTATATTTTCTGTCTGCACAGCATCATCGGCTAATTTTTCATTGGTCACCGCATCAGTACCCAACTTCACAGTAGTTACCGCACCATCGGCCAATTTTGCTGTGGTCACACCCCCGTCTGCAATACCTATTGTTACATCCTGCAATACAGCACCAGCGCCGTCACCTGCAGAAATCTCAATACCGCCCCCTACTGTCAGATCCTTACCTCCACCTGACTGTAAGAACTCTGCTTTGGTCTGACGCCTCAACAAACCGTTGGCATCCATGACCATGATATAGGCAGCCTGTGTGGCAGCATCTACTGTCGCTACAGTTTCCAGATTTTCTATGGTCAATGATTTACCATTGATGTCGATTGCAGTGGCTTCAGTTAGGTCACCACCCAACTTCATCACACCTGTGCTTTCTGTGTAAGTAAGACCATTTGTACCGGAGATTGCTTCTCTTACAAAGGCATCTGGATCAGTCCATGTCGGAACACCCGAAGCATTAGATACCAATACCTGTCCGTCTGCCCCACCCTCGATTTTTTCAATATCTAATACACCACCGGTAGTACTAAGGTTATTAAGTTCGATCTTAGTTTCATCGACAGTCAGCTCGTAATTAGTATTGTTATCTGTCACAGTCGGAACCCCCACTGTCAGTTTATCGTTTGCAGAAGTGACAGAATACGTCTTTTCGGTCTCACCAGAAACGAACTTTACCCATTTTCCAGGAGTCGGATTGGCAATATTGTCCCTTTTCCAATAGTAAAATCCCTCACCTGTTCCTGCGTTTGTATTATATACAAATAATGAATGTGCAGGATTGTTTACTGGAGAAGGCAAGTTTAAATCCGAAATACTGACCCGCGGGATCAAAAGACCACGTTTGGTCGATACGATGTCCACTGCTGCGGACTTGTCGGGCTGATTCGTCCCGAAACCTTGCTGGGCATAAACTTCCTGCCCTAGCCATGCTGTAAGTAAGAATACAGCGACTAATATTACATTTTTCATTTTTTTGATTGTTTTTATTTTAATTGATCTGGTTATTTATTTGATTTCTTTATATTATTTTTAAAATTTATTGATAATCCGCCATCTTGCTCCGTCCGATACCAGATCCCATCCTGAATAGGGTAAGGCTGTATACAGATTGCCCGTAGGTACACCAATGATATTTCCGATCACGTTCACATAGCCATCTTCATTGGTATCTTCTTTCTTGATGGTATATTTCTTTCCTTTATTTCCTGTTGCCGGAGGTAGCGTAATGGTCACATGTCCACTGCTTGCATCGCCCAGGATGACCGCATCATTCATCTTTGCCGTATAATCCACACCTGTCTCCACGATATTGGTTTTCTCTACATCCAGCTTACTCCATATCTCATCTATAGCCTCCTGCACACTGTTTGATTGAAGTCCGGAAGCGGCATTATCGTAATTCACCTGACTGGCATTGGCGTCAGCACTTCCGGAAGCCAGTACCCATTTACTACCGTCATTGTAATAAATACCGACAACAACATCATTTTTAGGTATTGTATTGAACACCATCATACCGGCGACATGTGCCGAAAGAGGTGTGGGAAGAGTCGTTCTTTCCAGCTCAACACGAGCATGCAGCAAGCCTTTGTTTTTGCTCGCTAACTCCAGGATCGCATCTGTATTGGCGACAATTTGGCCGCCATCAGTACCATCCGACAGCTTTTGCTGCGCGTGAACCATATTTGCATATATGGAAAATGAAACGATAATCAACACAACCAATCTCATAAAACTATCGCTTATATCCTACTTATATTCACAGATAAAATAAAATGTAATGTCATTTCATGTTACATAAATATAATAAGGTAGAATTTACGGTTTGGTATTAGCTTAGAGCGGTTTTCAGACTATCCATTTCCCCTACAACAACTCCCGCTACACTCTAGGTTAATATTGAATCGCTTAGCACTAAAACATTACCTTATTATTTAAACTCTGCAAAAGTAAAACTTAGGCCCTCAGGATACAATAAAGGAGATATACTATATTATTTTTTGTAGATGAATTGCTACAAGGAAGATACTACTTGTTAAATTCATCTTTGGTGAAATGGATAAACACGGAAGGGGGTAATCCCGTGACCGTCTTAAAGACCGATGAGAATTTACTATGGCTTGAAAAACCAGCCATGTCTGCGAGGTAAGACAACTTATAATCCAACAGCGTCCGATCCAGCCTGATCCGGCTGATGATGTAATGTATACGGCTATGTTGTATATAGTTATTAAAATCTTTACCGCGATACTTCTTGATGATATACGATATATACCGTTGATTAGTACCAAACCGCGTGGCCAGCTTCGTCAGCGAAATCTCCTTGTCCAGAAAAAAAGCTTCTTCCTCGAGTTGAACCAACATAGCTAATAAACGTTCCTCTGTCTCATCCGATATGGAGGGATCTTTGGTATCTGCTATCGTATCCGGATGAACTCCGTTGGATTGGATACGTTCCACCAACTTCAGGTAGTAGGCCTTCTCTGCCTTTCGCTTGCGCGACAGATGAACAAGTAGCATTAATAATACCGAAATCAGTACAAAAACAAGAAATCCTGCAAGTACAATATTATTTTCATTTCGTTGTCGTTCAACTTCCAATTTACTTACAAGTGCGTCAGCAATTTTTTTGGCCGATCGCGACCGGACTTCTTTTATGTCGGCGTATAGATCCTGGTATTTAATCGCCTGCGTCGGATCACCAAATGTCTTATAGTAGCGAGAAAAAGTTTCATACAAGAGCATCTTCAGTTCTTCCCGCTCTGATGACTTCAGATAAGGCTTTGCCATCGCAAGATAATGCAGACTCGAATCTGCCTGCCCCCTACTTATTGCTATTTCCGCCTGTGCCCTGTAGATATAAGGTCTCAGGTTATTCTCTTCGTCTCCGATTTTTAATAGGGCCGCACGGAGCAACGAATCTGCTAAGTCCAGCTTTCCTAATTTAAGGGAGGAAACAGCAAATAATTGATCGTTTGTTCCTCTTATCATACATGTCTTTGGATCTTGAAAGTCCATGGACATCAGCATATTCCTGGCTTCTAGGAGGGGCTCCAAAGCTTCCTCATAAGCTTCTTCTTCCTGAGCATGCAACGCTTTCTCATGGGCAATATTGATTTTGGTCAATAAATAATGAGGTGCGTCCTTTTGTTTTTCATTTGCTATTTCGGCAAGCTCCAGGTGTTTTTCGGATTCGTGCATCAATCCAACATGCCTAAAGGATGTAGCTAGGAATCCCGAAATGCGAGCCTGCCATTCCACTTGAGAAGCATCTCTTGCAAGCTGCTGTGCTTTTAATGCCTCCCTAAATTCCATGCCCCGATTACCTAAGCTATGATGAACATTGGCCAACAACATATGTGATTTGATACGTTGTTCATCATTCTTTGAAATCGTTAATAATGAATCGGCTAAGTGTAAAGCTTCCGGTCCGTCTAAAGCCGAAATCTGCACATATACTTCATTGTATTTTCTATCGAAATCATCTTGTTGGGCACACAACGGCCCTGTATTAAATAGAATACTACAACATATCAATAAAAGTAAACGGCTACTAAAGATAATACAAACTCTAAACATGATTCAGGATACGATAAAAGTGCGCCCACATTGCTCAGGCAAACATACCGTTATCTCTCAAAGAAACAAAATTTCCTTTTCCATATTAGGGCAGAATCTGTCGTTTTCAAGCCACAAAAGCAAAAATAATTTGTATATCCGCTTATCTCTCTTACCAAGTTATGACGACTTCCGCCAGTACGGGCAAATGATCATGATCGTTTAACCCAGTAGTGGGTGCTGATACATGAAAGATTTTAATAGTAGGACTCGTCACAATATTATCGATACTGGTGTTGGGTATGGCGCCTTCCCTACCTTCTGCACGCACATTCCCGCCCGCGGTATTAAACCATCCCATACTTCCACCATTGGCCATATTAAAACCAGTGTCGATGAATTTTTGCTGAGCTGCATCGAAGGCATTCATGTCTCCCATACAGATAAAATATTCGTATTTCTTAAGCTCCTTTATAAGGGCCTGTAGCGATTGCTCATGCCAGTCTTTCTGCCAGGGAATGTGTGTAGACACAATCGTTACTTTCTTATCACCGATAACCAAATCTCCGAGGATGGCATAATAATCACCATCCCATTTTTCCTGCCTTATATTCTGCAAGGCATAATTTGTCGCAATACCATTATAAATCCAGCGGTTTTCTTGTCCGTAATAAATATGGTTATAATATGGCTTTAATAGCTCATCGGCCGCATGGAAAACGCTATCCTTGTCAAAATACCTGTTCCATTCGTTGACGACGAAGATATCCAAGCTCTGCTCTCCTATCCACCGCTTCCAGTTGTTCAGCTCCGCTTTGGCCCACTTCCCATTCCCTTGAAATCCACCTA
>JBEBVG010000161.1:0-6332 GCA_040392845.1 Sphingobacterium sp.
TTAACCTTACCCAAGCCCTGGATGTATTTACGAAAGGTTTATCCTGGCGTGGTACTGTAGGCTTCGACAACCTGTCTCAAGGTCGTATGAATCGCACCAAGGAAGCCATATCTTATCACTCCACCTCAAGAGATGCCGAGGGCAACTTGATTCTTAACCAGATCAGGGGTGGTGCCGCTTTATCCAATCCTACGGCCGGTGGTAGTTCGGGTGAGCGCAACATTTATTTGGAAACAGGATTGGACTATAAGCGCAGCTTCACCAGACACGAGGTTACTGGGCTAATCTTATACAACCAAAAGGAAAAACAATACCAGAACCGAGGTAATGGATTGGAAATGCTTCCCTACCGTAAACAATCAGTCGTAGCTACAGGTACTTATGGCTATGATGGCCGATACCTATTGGAGGCTAGCATGGGAATGACTGGAAGCGAAAACTTTGCCGCAGGGCATCGCTGGGGACTCTTCCCCGCTATCGGTGCTGCCTGGTGGGTGAGTCACGAAAAATTCTGGCAAGATATCGAACCTGTCATCAGCAAACTCAAGTTTCGTGTATCGTATGGTAAGACCGGTAACGATGTCTTGGCTGATGACCTTGGCCGTTTCCCTTATCGCGAAAAACTCAATGAAGGCGACGCTGGTTATAACTTCAACTGGACCGGTGGTTCAGGCCTGAGCAACAATGGACAGAGTGGCAGCCCGGGTGCTGGTGTCGTGGAGAGTGACTATGCTACCCCCGGATTAAAATGGGAAGAAGAAAACAAGTTCAATACGGGTATAGATATCGGCTTGTTCAAAAACCGTATCGATGCTACAATAGATTTCTTTTTTAATGAGCGCTACGATATCCTGATGCGCCGCAGAACCTTACCTACAGCCGCAGGTCTACGTGTTGCACCGATGCAGAACTTTGGCCGCACGCAAAATCGCGGACTAGATATGAACATTACAGGTTTGCAAAAAATCAATGAATTAACTTTAAGTGCCCGCATAAACCTTACCTATACCAAAAATAAAGTCACGGAGTACGATGAAATCCCTCCTACTTTTGCTTATCAGCAATATACTGGCCAAAGTATCGGCCAACCGTATATTTATATAGCGGAAGGACTGTATACTCCGGATGATTTTGACATTACAGTAGACCCGTCCTCCGGCGCACAAACCTACGCACTAAAAGCCGGCATAGCAGATCCTGGCTTTAATGTATCACCGGGAGATATCCGTTACAAAGATCTGAACGGCGATGGTCTTATCAGCGACTATGACCTGACCTATGTTAATCCTTTCTATTCCGGTATTACTCCAGGGACGGTATATGGCTTCGGGCTTAACGGCGAATGGCGCGGGTTTAGTGTGGGTGTGTTCTTCCAGGGTGCAAGCAGATTCTCTACAAATCTTCTGGCGAAATCTGAAAATTTCTTCCCTTTCGTTCGTTCTATAACAGACGCGGCATTACGTGAAGAGGCTATGGATCGTTGGACAGCAACCGATCCATATAATCAGAATGTGCTGTTCCCGAGGATAACTACTACAGGCAACGAAAACAATAGACGTGGTAGTACCTGGTGGTATCGGGACGGTGCCTATATGCGCTTGAAGAATGTCGAACTGGGTTACACTATGCAATCGGATTTTGTAAAACGTATACACCTGAATGCAGTACGTCTGTACATACAGGGTGAAAATCTGTATACATGGGATCATGTGAAGTTTTGGGACCCTGAAGTTACCCAACGTTCGGGTTCACGTTACCCGATCAGTTCGACCTGGACCTTCGGTTTAAACGTTACTTTTTAATTTGTCAAATATCATGAAAATATTTAATAAGCTTCTTATCTGTATAGCGGTAGCGATCACTACTGCATCGACATCCTGTAAGAAATACCTGGATGTGTCTTCCGAGCTTACCGACAACCTGAATATTGATGAGGTTTTCGAAAATGCAGCCTATACCAAGCGTTGGCATGGCAATATATTTAATTGTATCATTGAATATTCATCAAATGCCTCCAGTGCCGGCCCCATGAGTAATCCTTGGTCGGCTATCTCTGGCGAGATGGTGTGTAACTTTGCCCGCAATATAATGGTTACAGGCTATACGCCCTCCAATACTGCCTATAACCGTTGGGCAACACAATATATGTACATCCGCCAAGCTTTGATTTTCTTACAACGTGCACACGGAATTGCGGGTGTAGGTAACACGTCTTTGCCCGAGTCGGAAGTAAACCGCATGAAGGATGAGGCCAAATTTTTAATTGCATACGCGTATTTTACCCTGTTGGAACTATATGGTCCTGTACCGTTGATAACTGACTTGGCCAACACCGAGGATACGGGACTGGATTATGCACGTGCCCCGATGGACGACATTATTAATTATATCGACAATATGTTGGCCGAGGTGATCGCGTCAGATGTCTTACCAGCTACCGTCAAGACCACTACAGGGTATAACAACGATATCGTACGTCCTACGTTGGTGGCTGCACGTGCCTTGCGGGCTAAGCTGTGGGTATATGCCTCGTCCAAGCTCTTCAACGGTGGTTTTGCCGAAAGTCTTACCATCGTTAACAGAGATGGTACACGTCTATTCCCGGATTATGACCCTCAAAAAATACAAAAAGCCAAACAATACCTGGAAGACTTCCTGGACTATGCCCATACTCAGGGACATAAGCTGCATGAGGAAAAAGATGCAGGTGGCGAGCTCAATCCACATGAGTCGGTATATCAGGTATTTCAGAAATACAACGATGAGATTATCTGGGCTACGTCATTTAACGATTATAGTAATCCCAATAACCAGGAACGTCGTTCCAACCCTGTGGATTTGTATGCCAGTCCGACCAACTTTGCTAATATCGGTGTTTCGCAAGAATCGGTAGATGCCTTTTTTATGAACAACGGCTTGAGCAAATGGGATGATCCAAATAAATCGGGATACAAGGAAAATGACTTTACAACTGTATCTAATCCTACCCATGTCAAAAACCATCTGGATGCCAATATATTCAACATGTATGCCAACCGTGAGCCACGCTTTTATGCAACGGTAGGTTACAATGGGAAAAGCTGGCATCTGCATGCCAATGAGAATGGGAAAAATGATGATAGTGGTGTATTCCGCCAATGGTATGCCCGCGGGAAAGGCTCAGGCAGTCAGCTTGGTGAAAACACGCCAAGAGCTGGCTACCTACTCTATAAATTCAAGCATAGGCGTATCGCACAAGGACTAAGCACCATTAATGTACCTGGAGCCCCGGGTTCGCCTTTTACAGTATATACTTCCTGGTCCCGGCCTGGCATTCTGCTTCGTCTGGCAGACTTCTATCTATACTATGCTGAGGTATTGAATGAAATTAATCCAAACGATTCTAAGATTATCGAATATATAGATAAAGTACGTCATAGGGCCGGCATACCAGGTTACGCCGAGATGGAGATCTCTGGTGATAAAACAGGTGTAATTGGTAATAAGGCTGCTCAATTTAAAGCTATCGTACAGGAAAGACATGTGGAGCTCCTAGGTGAAGGTCAGCGCTGGTTTGACATGCGTAGATGGATGATTGCTGATCCAGTAGCTGCCAACCAACCAGATAATGGCGGTGTAGATGGTGATATGACACGCATGAGTGGTATGAACATGACTGGATTTGACAATGTTGCACAAACAATAGGTTCAACAACGACTACGGTAAAACCTTTAGGTGATTCGGATTCGTTCTACAAACGTACTAAATTGGAGAATCGTATGTGGCGGAAAGAGTATTACTGGTATCCGGTACCACAGAATGAAATCAACAAAAGCAAGGGTAACCTTCTGGTACAAAATCCGTTGTGGCCAGAGGTTAAAGAAGGTGCCGAATAATAAATCTTTAAAGTTTAGATAATCACTATTATTTCCCAGGGCGGTTTATGGCGTCCTGGGTTTTTTGTAAAATTAATCACAAACTAAATCAAATCACTATGAATCGTTATCTCTTTATCCTAATCCTATTAGGAATAAGTAGCCTGCTTATACCTTGCAGCACAGGAACGGCTGCTGACAGCATAAATTATCCAACTTTGACAAAAATCCCAACAACGGATAAGCTAAATAAAGTCATAGTAGCATATGTGACCTCCTGGACCACTGTAATGCCGGATCCTGATTATGTAACGCATATTAATTATGCATTTGGTCATGTTACCGATAATTTCAAAGGCGTTCGTATAGATCGTCCTGACAGGCTTCACGATATCGCGGCATTGAAAAAAAGTAATCCATCACTAAAAGTATTATTATCGATAGGTGGTTGGGGAAGTGGACGGTTTAGTGAGATGGCCGCCGACGCCGTAAATAGGAAGAGCTTTGCGGATGATTGCCTGAGGATAGTTAACGAGTTTGCATTAGACGGTGTTGACATTGATTGGGAGTTTCCAACCAGTTCATCAGCAGGCATATCTTACTCTCCAAATGATAAAAGCAATTATACGCTGCTGATGGCAGAAATCAGGAAATCAATCGGTAATAAAAAGTTGTTGACATTAGCTTCCAGCGTGAGTGGTGAATATGTTGATTTTGCTGCAATTAATTCTTATATTGATTTTGTAAATATTATGGGATATGATATTTCGGGAGGCACACGACATCATTCCGGCTTATATCGCTCTGGTTTAAGCGGCTATCTCAGTGTGGACGAAGGTGTGATGAAGCATGTAAACAACGGCCTCCCTATAGAAAAGCTGGTTCTGGGATTACCTTTTTACGGACATGGTAAGAAAGACGTTGTAGCTGAATATATCAACTATAAAGATATTGTAAAGTTAACAGGGCTAATAGAGAAATGGGACGACCAAGCTAAAGCTTCTTATTTAACGACCGCATCAGGTGATTTTGTATGCACATATGATAGTCCACAGGCAATAGCTGAAAAATGTAAATACATAAAGAACAAAAATCTACTGGGTGCTATGTACTGGGATTATGATGGCGATACGAACGATGGCATATTAAGAAAAGCCGTATTCAATGGTCTCAAGGAGTAAATGAAGCAACTGCTCAAACACATTTATTTCAACTTCAAATAGATATGCTTGATATTATTTATACCCGATTCCCGCTCGTCAACCTCAAACTTATCGATATACTTAATTAAAGGATAAAGCTTGGAGAAGCCATAGTTACGCGGCTATCCTCTGTTCACACTATGCAGGCCTACTCTCACCTAAGTAGAGGCTTCGCCCAAATACCTTTCGGTTTCGATCGCAGATTATTACGTACAGCAGCAGAGGCTCCCTCTTCAAATGCTCCGGAAGATGTAAGATCACTTGACCATCGGCACGGGTAGCGTTACGCTGATTGCAGGCGGCTTCGTATTCGCCTACCTGATAAGCTATCAGCGTCACCAAATCATCAGCGTTGTCATGTTGTGACTGTTCAAACCGTAATTCGATCCTATCCTCATATCGCACATAGCTACAGCCCGACACCTGCACCAACGGTCCATCGCTAATCAATACTTTCCCATAATCGATCGAAAGATCCGGGTACACGCCCGTGATCGCATTACGGATTAGGTGAGACATAGCAACATTATAGGGTCTCGATTTTTTTCCTTTGACCACCCTCTTGCGCCAGCCTTCCCGGACAAAGACAATCAGCGGTGCCAGAAACTGGCATGCCAATTTAAATTTTACCTGTACAGCATCTTGTTTTTCAGTTCTTGTTTTCATTGCCCCCTCCAACAGATTAGTCCACGATTAGTGCTCCCAAATATGAGCTCCTCGATACAATTTTCCTGCTACGGTCCGTTAAGAAAATCCATGAATGGATAATTCCTTGTTGCATGTACAGAGGAACATCGACAGTCACCGTACCATCGGCACGCGTGGGGACATCAGGTGTTGCCAAAAATTCATCCCTTCCAGGATGATAGCCCACGATATGCACCAGGTCATCGGCATTTTTGCGGAGTCTTTCGCTGACCGTTGTATCCCAGGTAAATGTCAAGCGACCTGCATCATACGAGGTCGATACACTTCCCGCACCGAATAACGTCCCGTGGGCAATACTAATCTTCGCATAATCGAGTGTATAATCCGGATATGTGCCCTGTATCGCCCGTCCGACATTATACTGGAAGGCAACATTCATGGGTGCCAACCGATCTGCCTTTTTTTGACCAAAACCAATCTTCACGAATGTAGTGATCGGCATCAAAAACCGCATGAGCAGCCCGAACTTAGCCTGCTGGTCGAGTTGTTTCTGTGAATAGGGCTTAGTTCGCTTTTTGTGGAGTCCTTTGATGTAATGGATCTTTTTCCAGCTGCTCCCTATCACTG
>JBEBVG010000162.1:0-6176 GCA_040392845.1 Sphingobacterium sp.
AGGTAAAACAACAAGACCTCTTGGTTATTATTCGAGATCGCAAGTATTGTCATCAAGAGAAAACCCGTATGCCCTATAGACGAGTAGGCCATCATCCGCTTGATGTTTTGCTGACGCAAAGCGATGAGATTGCCAACTAACATAGTGACGATGGCGACGACAACCAAGAATAGGTAAGTCACTTCGCTGAAATAGAAAGGTGTGGGCAACCAGGCATGGACTAGCCGGCTGAACAATACAATGGCTCCGATTTTGGGTACGGTAGACAGAAATGCCGTGATGGGTGTCGGTGCGCCCTCGTATACATCCGGTGTCCACAGGTGGAAGGGGACAAACCCCAGCTTGAATCCAATACCGGTGAAAATAAAAAGTATCGCGATGGTACATAGCGCTACAGGCGCTGCCATTAATCCTTGCAGATGTGCAGCAGCTGTAAAATCCAGATTTCCCGTGAAGCCGTAGATCAGGGACAGGCCGTATAACATCGTCGCAGCCGATACGGAACCGAAGAGTACATATTTCATCGCTGCTTCCGATTGTCTTTTATGTTCAGAGAAGTAACCCACCAATACGTACGAGCTAATGGATACGGTTTCGATAGCAATAAAAGCAATAAGCCAATTACTGGTAGCCGTGAGCAGATGTAATCCCAGACCGGCAGCCAGAAGGATGCTATATACCTCGCCAAGAGGTCTTTGGGTAGGTTTTTCTTTGAAATGCTGTCGCACGAGTATGCCCGTCACCAATAGGGCAAAAAGTAGGAGCATACGTGCATATACCGAGAAGCTGTCGATGATGAGCATATCGAAAAAACCTCGGTCGGGCTGACCAAGTTGCTGACACAGGAGCGGAAACGAGATAAGCAGGCCGCCCATATAGATCATAAAGGAGGATTGTTTCCATTGCTTATCGATGAATAACGTGGCGCACACAACAGCCAGGAATGCTCCTATTAATGCCAGCTCGGGTTTGAACAGGGGGACAGACTGTATGACCTGATCGAGCGTTTGCGGTAAATTTGCTACAAAATCATGCATAGACTATAGCTGTTCAGTGATTAATGTAACCAAATTCAGTACGGAGGCATTGAGCTTATCGAACACCAGGAAAGGCATCGTACCCAAAAGGAGCGCGAGAGCTAGTGCGGGGAACAAAATGACCTGTTCCCGAACAGTTAGATCTTTCAATGCCTTGAACCATTCTTCGCCACCTTTGAGACGTGTCTTGCCAAAAAACATACGTTGCAATGTCCATAAAAAGTATACGGCGCTTAATAGTATACCTAGCGAGCCGGATATAGCCATCCATCGGGGAATGCCTGTTCCGACACTCTCTGCATTGAACGTTCCTATGATAACGAAAGCTTCACCGATGAAAGCCGAGAAGCCGGGTAGCCCGAGCGAGGCAAAAAATGTGATCGCCACATAACCGGTATACCTGGGCATGATATTGGCCAACCCTCTGAAATGGTAGATATATCGGTCGTGCACCCGATCGTATATGACGCCGACAAGAAAGAATAACGAGGCGGAAAGGAAACCATGACTGATCATCTGGAACATGGCACCTGAAACACCTTCTGCGGTCAAGGAGGCCAGCCCTAAGAGGACGAAGCCCATATGGGATACCGAGGAGTAGGCAATGGTACGTTTAAAATCTTTTTGTGCCAACGCATTCAATGCACCGTATAAGATGGATATCACACCGATAAGACCCAGCCACCAATTGGCGCTTGCCGATGCATCCGGAAAAATACTCATACATACGCGTATGATTCCATAACCCCCTATTTTCAAAAGAATACCTGCCAGAATGATGGATACAGGTGTTGGCGCTTCGACGTGTGCATCGGGCAGCCAGGTATGTAGCGGTACAATGGGTATCTTGATTGCAAATGCGATAAAAAGTACAACAAATCCCAGCATCCGTGCTGGAATACCCCATACGGTATGACTACTGCCATAGGCGAAAAATGAGCCGTCTACATAGTTGTTCGGATTCATCATGTGCAACATGTTGAACGTGTGTGCACCGGTTTCGGGATTGGTCACCGAAAAATAGAGACCTACAATGATCAGGAGCATGAAAACCGACCCGAATAGGGTATAGATAAAGAATTTAATCGCTGCATATTCCCGATTTGCTCCCCCCCAGATACCGATAAGGAAGTATAAAGGGAATAACATCACTTCATAAAAAATGTAGAACAAAAAGAAATCTAATGCCGAGAATATGCCCATAACCGCCATATTCAACAACATCAATAAGGCGAAATAACCTTTGGCTTTTCGCTGCATATTCCATGATGCACCTACGGCCATCAGCATGACAAGGCTGCTTAACAAAAGTAAAGGTAACGAGATGCCGTCAGCACCTATCAGATAATCGATTTCAAGCCGGCCCAATCCGCCGAGATCTAAACGTATCCAGGATAGCTGCTCTACAAAACGATAACCCGATAGTTGATTGATACCTGTTGCACTTCCATCAAACTGGCTGTACATATAGCCCGCTAATAAAAATTGGAGCAATGTGAAACCTAATGCAATATACTTAAAGGTACCTTGCAGCGTCTTTGGCAACAATACTATCAGGAATAATGCTGTCAATGGTAAAAATATGAGCAGAGAGAGTAATCCCATCTTATCTAAAAATCAAATAAACTATTCCAATTAAAATTATCGTAAAGGCAAAACCAAAGTAATTTTGAATGCGCCCGTTTTGAACCCAACGTAACAGGTGTCCTATATAGTAGGTCGTGCCGGCAATAGTATTGACAAGTCCATCTACGATATATTTGTCGATCCAATAGGTGGCACGCGATACGCTTTTTACCACATGGGCCGCGCCATGTACGATCAATCCATCCAACACATGCTTGTCCCACCATTGACTCGCCATGCCTAATGCCAGTGTGCCATTTACGAATGTTTTTTTGTAAAATTCGTCTAACCCAAACTGTTCGCCTCCACGTACAATCCACATGATGTTCGCTTGGAGCGGATATTTTCCCTTTACATACCATCTCCAGGCCAATATCCAGCTGCATAAAGCCCCCACAGTTAGTATGATAGGGATAAAGACATGTAAGCTATGTATTTCTTCAAACGTATAATGTACCGAAAAGCCAGCCAGGATTTCGGCATGATGATAAGAAAGCGGATTCAGAGAGAAAGCGAAGAAAAGTGAGCCTACGCCTAAAAAGGTCATAGGCACTAACATGGTTTGCGATGCTTCATGAATATGAGGAGCCTGCTGATCTTTTTGCGGAATACGAATCTGACCAAAGAAAGCTTTAAAGATCAAACGTCCGATATAAAATGCTGTCAATATACTAACGATAACGAGGACGACGGGTATCACCATATAGCCCGGTCCGTGTTGGGCAGCCCATTCAAACGCAGCAATGATGATGGCATCTTTGGACAAGTAGCCGGAAGTTAAGGGGAAGCCGGCAAGCGCTAATGAAGCAATACTCATCAACACGAAAGTCTTCGGCATGTATCGCCGTAATCCTCCCATATGGCGTAAATCTTGTGGGTCAAAATCCAGTTTTGTATGTTCCTTGTGGTGCACCATTTCATGAATGACAGCTCCCGCACATAGGAAGAGCAAACATTTGAAAAAAGCGTGCGTTGCCAGATGAAACATGGCTGCATCCCAGGCGCCGATACCCACCGCCGCTATCATATAGCCGAGTTGGGATATGGTGGAGAAAGCAAGTACTTTCTTGATATCATATTGACACAACGCAAAATAGGCAGCAGACACAGCTGTGATCGTGCCCGTAATAGCCATGAGCAATAAAACGTCTGCATTAAATAATGGAAATATGCTGGCCATCAGGAATACGCCCGCGGCAACCATGGTAGCCGCGTGGATCAACGATGATACGGAAGTCGGCCCCTCCATGGCATCCGGTAACCATACATGCAGTGGGAACTGTGCAGACTTGGCTACGGCTCCCAGGAAGAAGCATATACCTGCCAGTGTGATCAGTCCTGTATTTTTATCTATTCCAGTGGCAAAAACGCCTTCGCTCCCAAAAAGATCAACTAAATCCAAGGTGCCGAACAAACTGAAAAGAACAGATATGCCGATTAAGAAGCCTATGTCTCCGATACGGTTGACGATAAAAGCTTTTTTGTTGGCCTCGGTAGCTGTATCTTTTGTAAACCAAAAGCCGATAAGCAGATAGGAGGCTATTCCGACCAGTTCCCAAAAGACATACATCATAAACAGATTTTTGGACACGGTCAGCCCTAACATGGCAAAGCAGAACAAACTCAGGTACATCCAATAGCGATGTATGCCCGGATCGCCTTTCATATACGCTTTTGAATAGATATGGACGGGTAGCGCAATAATACAGACGATAAACTGCATTAAGGCGCTCAGGTTGTTGAGGAGGACACCAAGCGTAAATACCTTGTCACCAATGGTAAACCAATGTACGGTTGCCGTAACAGGAGCTTCCTGCCAGATCTGGGGAAGAACGAACAGTCCACTGATGAGGGTGGACAAGGCTATGGAAACCAAGGCGAACAATCCCGAAGTAGATTTCTTTCCCCGGATTGCCTGAAGGAGAAATGCAAGGAGCGGAAGTCCGACGACTACAATACTGGCATGTATGGGTGATATGTAGGGTAATCCACTCATTTAATCACGTAGGTCTGTTATTTGGTCCGGGTTGATTGTTTTATAATGCCTGTATACGTTCAGGATGATGGCGAGTCCGACAGCGACGGCTGCAGCGGCTAATACGATAGCAAACAAAGCAAAGATCTGACCACCATAATGGACCTTGTCATATTTTCCGAAAGCAACAAAGTTAAGGATAGCAGCGTTTATCATCAACTCTATACCGACCAGTATCATAATTGCATTTCTTTTGGCCAGGATCGCATATAGGCCAATGCAGAATATACAAGCACTTACGATAAGAAAATGTGTCAATGTAATCATTCTTCGCCCTCCTTTCGTGATAGTTGTGATGCACCGATAAGCGCCATTAACAGCAAAATAGAAATCACTTCAAAAGGCAGTATATAATGCGTCATAAACTTAACTCCTAGCTGGCTGATGTTGTTATCTGTCGATTGTATCACCTGGTTCATCTTTATATTCTGCATGATCCACTCCGGCGTTTGTTGTTGCCACTCTATAATGCCATAGGTCATCAACGCCAAAAAAGCGATAGCTAATACTGCCGATTGTACATTAGGCATTGCAATAAACCGTGAGGATGTCGATTGAAGATCTTTTAGCAATTCCTTGTTGGATAGCATAAATGCAAATATCATCAAGATGAGGACACCGCCGACATAAACCAATATCTGTGTAATCGCCACAAAATCTGCCAGTGCAAACAAGAAAAGCCCGGCCATGGCAAATAAGTTAACGAAGAAAAGGAATAGCGCACGTGCGGTGTTTTTTAAGCTTACGACCAATAATGCCGATAAAATCGCCAAAGCCGCAAAAGCATAAAATAAGAGTTCCTCCATATATGTTATTTCTTTTTGGCTGCCTCCTTCTCAGCTTGAAAACGCGTCCATTCTTCTTTACGTTGCGCAATTTCTTCATCCGTCATGTCCGCAAATCCATAAATAAGATCCGTCAATTTCGTTGTGCTGCGGTCGTACTGATCGGTCATGGTAATGCATTCTGTAGGACATACGACCGTACATAATCCACAGTACATACATTTGGCCATATCGATATCAAATTGGGCCGCATACAGCCGTTTGACGCTGCCATCGGAAGTCTTGCCGATCGCTTCGGGTGATTTGACCGCTTCGATTGTGATACAGTCGACAGGACAAGCCTTGGCACAGAGATCACAGACGATGCAATCATCGATTTCGACATCCAGTTGATAACGCGCAACTTCCGGGATCGGCATTTTTTCTTTTGGAAATTGTACGGTAGTAACGCCTTCTTTCTGGTCGAAATAGGCATCTTTACGAATGTCAACCACCTCGCGCTTTTGCCTTGCGGCAAAAAGGTGCCTGATCGTCAAAAGTAATCCTTTTACCGCCGTTGTAAATCCCTGTATCGTCGTTTTTAGTATCAAGTTTTTTTGTTATTTTGCATTTCCGCATTTCTGTCGCCGCAAAAGACCGCAAGAACAAAATTGCGAAAAAAACTTCGTCACACCATTACCAAAATTCGCCATA
>JBEBVG010000163.1:0-6145 GCA_040392845.1 Sphingobacterium sp.
AAAACAAACACATGAAACAAAAATTACTCAGTTTATTTTTTGTGCTGACATTTCTAATAGGGGTGTCCTATGCACAGAATCGTCAGGTGAGTGGTAAAGTCACTTCATCAGGGGACGGGTCTCCGGTCAGTGGAGTCTCGGTATCCGTGGTGGGATCGACTACAGCTACGCAAACTGATGGTTCGGGAAATTATTCCATTTCGGTATCGAACGGTTCGGTATTGAACTTTTCCTATGTTGGTTATCTCAGCCAGCGTGTTACTGTAGGCAATCAGTCCGTGGTCAACGTGCAGTTGGTGGATGAGTCGGAGACTTTGGAAGAAGTCGTGGTGACAGCTTTAGGGATTCAGCGACAATCCAAAAGCTTAACCTATGGGTCAGCTAACGTTAATCCTGAGGATCTTGTGCAAAATTCTGAGCCAGATATCTTAAAATCCATGCAGGGAAAAGTTGCAGGTGTGGATATCCGGACCTCACAAGGCACCCCTGGTGCCGCAACACGATTCCAAATAAGAGGGAATGCTTCGTTTATAGGAGATAATCAACCGCTTATAATAGTCGATGGTGTACCATTTGACAATGAAAGCGTAGTTACTAGCGACCAGACATCAGGGGGGACAGCCTACTCGTCCGGTATAGCTATGATAGACCCGAATGATATTGAGAGTTTCAACGTTTTGAAAGGTTCTGCCGCTTCGGCTTTATACGGTTCGAGAGCCTCTAACGGTGTTGTTATAATCACAACGAAGTCAGGGAACGCGAAGTTGGGACAGCCTACTTCAATTACATTTAGAAGTTCTGTCTCAACTGAGAATATTGCGAATCTACCTAAATATCAAAACCTATATGGTGCGGGATCACAGTTTAACTATTCCAATTCGAATGGATCCTGGGGGCCTGCGTTCAAAAATCTTGATAGCATCCCAACCTGGACTCCCTATAAAGACGCTTTTCCTGAATTGTTTGGTGAGAATGTCGCTTATCAAGCATATCCAAATAACGTGAAGGAGCTGTTTAAGACAGGTGTTGTCTATGAAAATTCCATCGGAATAAATGGTGGATCTGATGTGATGGGTTTTAATTTGACAGCTTCACAGTTGGATCATAATGGTTATGTGCCAAATTCAAAATATAAACGTTATAATTTGTCAGCTGGTGGCGTCATTAAAATTTTTGACAAGCTTACCGCGAGAGCCAATCTTACTTATGCCAACTCCAATCAGGTCGGAGGATATTTTGGTGAGAACCAGACAGAAAATGCATCTTCACAATTTGCCCGTTCGTTATTCCTCGCAAGAAACTGGGACATGTCGTTACCGTGGGAAACTGAAGACGGACATAACCTTAACTGGTTAGGTGCTAATCAGTTTGATCACCCGATATGGGCTGCTTATAATAACTATGCTACGACACGAGAAAACAGAGTATTAGGGTCTGCTGGATTAGAATATGGAGCCACTGATTGGTTGCGTTTTAGCTATACTTTGGGTACGAATATCAGTTTCTTAGATCGTTTGGAGATTTATGAAATTAGCTCGCGTGCATATGAAGGTGGAGGAGCTCTAATATTGGACAATCGGGATCACAAAGAACTGGAATCAACTTTTCTGGCAACTTTTACTCCTAGGATAAACGATGATATATCTTTTACCGGTATCGTGGGGCATAATTATAATCAACGCGTAACAGACCGGGTTATTAATGAGGGTAGAAGTTTTATTACACCGGGCATATACAGTTTGAGAAATACCAGTCAGCAAATTTTCGATACCGATGCGTTTTACAAACGTCGTATAATGGGTGTATTTGCCGAAGCCACTTTGGGGTTTCGAGATTACTGGTTTGTTCAATTATCCGGACGTAATGACTGGTCTTCTACGTTGCCCGTAAACTCCAGGTCATATTTTTATCCAGGTGTCTCAACCTCCTTTATTTTAACTGACGCTTTAAATATACAAAGCGACGTCCTGAACTATGCAAAAGTGAGAGCTGCTTGGGCGAAGGTAGGACGTGATACAGACCCTTATATGTTACAAGATGTATTCTTATTTGGGACAAGTTTCCTCGGTCATCCTGCGGGGTATTATGATTACACGGCATATGACCCAAATTTGACACCTGAATTTACGAACGAGGTCGAGCTGGGTACAGAAGTGGCACTGTTCAGAAATAGAATAACATTGGACTTCACCTGGTACAACAAAATATCTAAGGATTTGTTGGCCCGAGCAGGAATGCCTACTTCCTCCGGATATGATGATCTTTTTACCAATTTCGGTAAAATACGCAATAGAGGAGTCGAGATCGCTTTAGGTCTAAAACCTCTTTCACTCGAATCTCCAGTTAAATGGACTATCAATGCTGCGTTTACAAAGAATAAGAACATCGTAGAAGAGCTTATGGAAGGAACGCCAAGAATTCAGCTACGAGGGGTTCTAACCGGTGTATCGCCTTATCTGGAGCCAGGTATGCCTTTTGGCTATATCAGGGGGACTAAATCCTATCGTGACGATGAAGGAAATTTGCTAATCAACCCGACTACGGGGGCAATGATTGAAAATCCTGAAGAAGGTATGGTAGGAGATCCTAACCCTGATTTTAAACTAGGGATCAACAATGTCGTCCGCTATAAAAACTTCACCTTATCCGCTCTCTTCGATTGGACACAGGGGGGTGATATGTATTCGGTAACTAATTCGTCTTTATTGGGTCGTGGTGTGACAAGAGATACAGAGGGAAGGGATTACAATGCTATAATCCCAGGGGTTTACGGAGATCCTGTAACAGGCCAGCCTATATTAGACGGGAACGGAAATAAAATCTGGAACCAAACAAAAATTTCTGTAAATGATTTGTATTTTTCTCCTGAACCTACAAATGGACAGACCTTTGCAATAAATACGGCTACCGAGTGGAATATTTATGATGCAACAGTATATAGATTACGCGAGGTTTCATTAGGGTATGATTTGCCAAAGACGCTTTTTCAAAATAGCGTTATCAAGGGCTTAAGCTTAAGTGTTACGGGTAGAAACCTATGGTTCTTTGCTCCAAATTTCCCTAAATATTCAAATTTCGACCCAGAGGTTAATAGTTATGGGTCCTCTACAACTCAAGGTTTTGATTTGTCGGCGGCACCTACAACTCGCCGATATGGATTTAATCTAGTTGCTAGATTCTAAAAAAGATATATATTATGAAAAAAATTAAATATTTAATATTGGTCGCATCCGTTGTTTTCGTCTCGTCTTGTTCGAAACAGTTGGATATTAATTCGAACCCCAATGATCCACTTACTCTTTCAGAAGATGTATTGCTTCCGAGGGTTGAGAGATATCTTGTTCATGCGCTTGCGATGGGAAGTAGTACAGATGATGATAACGAAATTTCGAAAGGAGGATTCGGTACAAACCTTTCGGCTTATATGCATCAAATGACTCATTATGGAAGCGCCGATCAATACGGAGCTCAACCAAATGATTATTTTTGGGAAGCTGGTTGGAGTATTCTGTATAGAGATGTTATTACAAATGCCAATTTTATCATTAAGGAAGGTACAGATAAGGGAAACCTTAGGTATGTTGGCATCGCCAAGATATTGAAAGCTTATGCTTTTTCGGTATTGGTTGACTTGTATGGCGAAGTGCCATTTTCGGAAGCAAATCAATTGGCAACAAATCAACTCCGATATCCAAAATATGATAAGGGCGGAGACATTTATCCACAATTGTTTTCTTTAATCGATGAAGCAATGGCTGATTTACAGGATGCAGACGCACTGAACGAAATTGTACCCAGTGGAGATGATGTTATCTATGGAGGTAATGTCGGTCGTTGGATAAAGGCTGCAAACTCGATAAAATTTAAACTATTGGTACAACAGTACAAAATTGATAATAGTGTTGCTACTGAGATTGAAGCCTTGATTGCAGATGATGAGCTCATATCTTCTACAGAAGAATCTTTTATGGTGCCTTTTGGAATAAAAGGAACAACAGATGACCGTAACCCTGGATTTTCAGAATATTATGCAACACAACGGACAATGTCTCCTTCTCCGTGGCTTTATGAGATTATGAAAGGCTATAATCCAGATATATTGACAGGTATCGAAGATCCAAGAATTCCCTATTATTTTTATAATCAAATGACCGAGGATGATGCTCCTTCCGACATCGTAGAATATCGGGATGGTGCTTTTGTCTCTATTTACTTTGGATCCTTAGGTCTCAATAGAGCAAAGAATACACAGGACGTCATTAGCCTGTTTGGTATTTATCCGGTAGGTGGACGTTATGATGATGGAGAGGGTGGTGTTGTAGATGCGTCTAGTGGAACAGGGGCGGCTCCTTATCGAATGATTACTTACGCGGATATTCTATTCATGAAGGCAGAGTTGATGCAAGAAGGAATTATCGCGGGAAATGCATCGGATCTTTTGGAGCAAGCTATGGAAGAATCTTTCAAAATGATAGATTATGTTGTTGCTAATAATCAATCTACTCAAACCATACCGACATTATCAGGTTCTGATGAAGAGGATGATTATATAACTGCTGTTATGGCTGAGTTTGCGTCTGCCTCCAATGACGGAAAGCTTGAGCATATTATGACGCAAAAGTGGTTGTCTTCCGTAGGTTCCTGGATAGATCAATACAATGATTACCGTCGTACCGGATATCCGAAATTATTTGATCCGAATGCCCAACCCGGCAAATTGGTAACGCCTCCATCGGGCGGAAACGGAGGTGAAGATATAGCTCCTGTGCCTGTGACTGCGAGCAGACCTTTTCCCTTGTCTCTGCCTTTTATTAGCAACGAAATAAATAAAAACCCAAATGCGCCAGCTCAAAAAGCTAATCTGGGTACAGCTAAAGTTTTTTGGATGCCATAATTTAGATTGAAATGAAGAAAATATATAGCATATTGATGCTGTTATCATTGGTGATGATATCAGCATGTAGAAAAAGTGATAATGCGACGATGCCAGATGGTATAATATACATTAATCAACCCCATATTTTAAAATCTACAGACGGGGATTTGGCTATTCTCGATACAGATCCCTTGGCGTTTGAGGCTAGTGTAACTGTCGATTTATTTTTTGACGACACTAAGAAACCAGATTACCTGGATTTAGTGATTGTAAAAAATGGTGATGTTAAGAATGTGAAACCCCTTAAAGGGGGAATATCAACGTACCCGACAACCGTAGCTCTATCAGGTCAATTGTTAACAGATCTCTTTGGTGAGGCAATTGAAACAGGAGATAGTTTTGAGATCGGGGCGAACTATATTGAAGGAGACAAGACTTATGTTGCATTTCCTGAGGGTGGGGATGGTTATGGTGCAGGTGTTTGGGCACAAGGTGGAGCTTCTCCAACCGTGACCTTTAACGTTATTTGTGGATTTATTGCAGATGACTTTATAGATGAATATGTTGTTACATTTGATGAATGGAACGACATTGGTGTAGGTACAGTAGTAGATGTTGTAAAGGTGAGTGAGACCGAGCTATCCATTGATCATCCGCTTCCAGGTTTTGGACCTTTGGAGTTAAAAATAAACCCTAAAGATAATACGGTCAAAATAGAAAGTACAATGATTGCTTCTGAAGCTGTGATTACCGACGTTTACGGTGGAGGGGGAGCATATGGTTCATTAACTATCAGTACAGCGGGCGCTGTCACTTCTAGTTTTGTAAACCCTTGTAATGATGAAATTGAATTAAATATTCAGTATGTACTCTCCAACTATGGCAATCAAGGTGCATTTAAGTTAAAATTGAAGAGAAAGGTGTAGCCATGCCTTTCTTCAATGAATAAAAAATTAGATTTCTCTGACTAAATAGCACACGGCCCATTTGTTATAAAATGGGCCGTGTGCTATTTGTTAGGGACGGTGTCTAAAGGATATCAAAAAAGCCAAAAAAGCCCGAAAAAAGTAATAAGTGCTCGAGAAGCAATCCTTTCGTTGATCCACGTGATCACTTCAACGGATGAAGTGACCACATGCGTTATCCAAGCAATCCTTTCGTTGATCCATGTGATCACTTCAGCGAACGAAGTGACCACATGCGTTATTCAAGCAATCCTTTCGTTGATCCAAGTGATTGCTTCAGCGGACGAAAGGATCACTTGCGCAA
>JBEBVG010000164.1:0-6091 GCA_040392845.1 Sphingobacterium sp.
ACCTGTTGTGTACCATCCTGCGCGGTGACCGTATACTCTACCTTGTTGTTAAAGTTTTGTGCCGTACCCGGAGCTGGAGAAATCGTCGCCCCGCCCGAAATTGTAATCTGAGGCACAACATTGGACAGATCATGACCGGTCCTATTAATACCTATCTTTCGTACGGATTCAACAACGGTTCCGTTCAAACCTACCGAAGGAAGCGAAAAACTCAATATTTGCGCTCTGTTACTTTTCTTGACATCAGCGATAATCCTGACATCTTCGTTTTTACCATCGGCATTCTCAATTTTAATCACAAACGGATTTCTTAAGTCTACCACATCAGGGATAGCCGACAGAACCTTGATTTCATCATGAAATACAATATCCAGTTTTACATGGGAAACATCGATTTCGTCATTCGACTCTTCCGGAAAATAATAGGGAAAATCGATGAGAATATCATTCGACTTCAGGCTCTCCTCCTTGGGATAAAACTCTTTGCTCGAACCGTCCAAGGTAGCCGTCATACTGACAATGGGGTTTACCCGATGGTAATAATTCATTGGACTTTTATCGCCTTTACAGGATATTAGTCCGGTCAACAAGAATGTTGCTATCGTTAATATATACTTCAATGTTAGCTTCATGGTAAAATTTCTCCTATAATGATATGTTTATCTATCGTTCCGTTGCTATTGACCACTTCAATGGTATTGGGTTTTGTCAGATCCATCACATTCAGCTTAGGCTCTATCGTTACATTCACAGGCAGAGTCGCTGTCAGGCGCATACGGGTAATGTCGATCGGATTCAATGAATTGCGTGGATAATATTTCGGAAACTGTATCCGGATAACCTCTCCAAAAGGTGCAATCTGAGATGTTGTAAACTGCTCGGTAGAGATGGATTCATCCGCAAACTGCGCGTAAATATTGGTCAGGCCAAAGCGTGGCGCAGAAATGTTGTCTTCAGGTTTCTCACAGGCAAACAACAGTGTCGTTGCCAGCAGGATTGTTGCAATATATTTATTCATCGTTACCATAGATTTACTTGACTTAAAGATGTATTGTTTGCGATCTCCGCCACAGGGATCGGGAAATTATAAAACCTCTCGGGGAATTTACGGTCAGCCTTGTCCACATCCACATATTCATACGTCAGGATAGCACCCGATTTGGTTATTTTCAAGCCATGGAACCGTACATTGTTCAATTCTTCATGAGCCACCCGCCACCGACGCAGATCCCAGTAATGGAAACCCTCGAAAGCCAATTCTACTTTTCGCTCATGCCGGATAGCTTCAAATAACGCATCTCCAGTCTTGTCCGAATAAGGTAGATTGACACGCCCTCTAACACTTTCTATTGCATCATTGGCATCACCTGTCTCGCCAAGTCTATAGCACGCTTCAGCCAGGTTGAGATATACTTCGGCCAGTCGTATCTCGATCCAGGGCTGCGAACTAAAAGTCGTTGAAATGTCGGCGATACCTTCATCAAGATATTTGCGCAGATAGTAACCTGTCGTGGTCTTGCCGAACGTGCTGGGCTGAAATCCGTAATCGATATAACCATCCCTTCCATCTACAAAACTTTCGATCTGTCTTCCTTTCCAGTTTGCACCGTTATACAAGACCGAAGCATGAAAACGAGGTTCCAACAGTGCATATGGCGGAGTGTCCGTCGTCTTACCATGCCATGTGGACCAATCGGCTTTACCTCCCGTGGCCAGCTCATACTCCTCCACCATCTCTTGCGTAGGGCAGGCAGCTCCACCATTGTTGGCCCAATCACCTGCGGGAGCGAATTTTCTGTCAAATGTATGATAAGGCGCAGGCAGCTGGTACCGAAATTCCAGAATAGACTCTTTGTTGCCATTAAAATAAGATTTGAAGGCATCTTTATACACCATATTCAACTCATATACTTTCGCACCATTATCGGTCAGATTGATAACATCCCATGCCGCATCACGCGCTTTTTCCCAGCGCCTGGCGACCAACATCGCGCGGGATTTCATGGCATATGCTGCTCCTTTCGTGATCCGCCCATTTTGGTCGGCGCTCCACTTTATCGGAAGATTGTCCGCCGCAAAGTTTAGGTCATTTTCCACAAAGTCCCAGCATTCCGCTTCTGTACCTACTGATTTATTGTTAGAAACAGGTAAGTCATCATACAAGACCACCCTATTGGTACGGAGCAACAATTGATAATACAAAAACGCCCTGACAAAACGTGCCTGCGCTTCATATCGACTCTTAACTTCCTCCGGATAGGTAGCAAATTTTTTCATGCTACTGATAAATTCGTTGACCCGGCGTATACGATTGTAAGATGTCGTCCAGATCACCAAACCTTGTGATTGATCTGCCGTAACAAAAAAGGGATCCAGTACAATACGGTTGGCGTTACCTGCTCCGGCGGAATAAGAACCATATTTTAGCATGCCTGTCATTCCCTCTGTCAACAGACCATCGTTGAACTGGGATGAACCAAAGTTTCCATACTCGGGAATATACGTGTACAATGAATTAAGGTACAAGTCTGTCGAACTTTCCTTTTCCCAGAACAGCTTGTCACTCAGACGATCCGTTGGATCCGGATCCAGAAAATCACCACAACCCATCACAAACGGAAGGATGAAAAATATATAAAGAAGTCTTTTCATAATACTAAATTTTAGAATTTAACATCTACACCAAATGAATACACGCGCTGCTGTGGATAAAAACCATTAGACACGTCGGGTGCTTCAGGATCCAGGTATTTAAACTCGGTCCATGTAAAGAGATTGCCTCCTGATACATTGAAGCGCAAGCTTTCCATACCGACTTTTTTTGTGATCTTCTTTGGAAGAGTATAGCCTATCTGCGCCGTTTTTACCCGTAGATAGTCACCATTGACGATCCACATCGTTGAGGCCCATTTGTTGTTTTGCACCTTGATGTCCGACAGCCTGGGGTATTTGGCATTTGGATTATCCGGTGTCCACATGTTCTCGACCAGGTAACGAGGAGCATTTCCTTCCTGAAAAAATGGAGTTGTAAATTCAGTATTATCATAACCAATTTCGGGATAATACCCGCTCAAGGCATAACTCGATTTGGCCGCTCCCTGTAGCATGACCGAAAAGTCAAACCCTTTGTAATCTCCAAAGAGTGTCAACGCACCGATCAATTGTGGAATATTACTTCCTGCTATCCATGCCCGGTCCTCGTTGTAGGTTAGCTTACCATCGCCGTTAATGTCCATATACTTGATATCCCCAGCTTTGTTGCCCCCAAAGATACTTGGCCAGTTTTGCGCCTCCTCATCTGTCTGGAAGATACCTAAGGCGACGAGGCCATGTTTTTCGCCTAATGGCCGGCCATTTCTTTTCAAATGATCTGCTGTATTGGCACTTTCGCGCACGTTGAGATAACGGTTTCTGTAATAGCTCATGTTCAACCTTGCGCCGTAATGGAATTCACCCAAGTGATGACGATGGTTTATGGCAAACTCAAAACCTCGATTATCAGTCTTTCCGGTATTGACTACCGAAGGGAAATATCCACCCATAGATGGCGCAAAGGTTCCTCCCTGTGTTTCCAGAATATTATCGGTCACCTTATAGAAAGCATCTATCTCAAAGCCTAACTTATTGTTCCACAAGCTTGCTTCCAATCCTACGTTGTAGATGTTCACCGTTTCCCAGGAAAGATCCGGATTGCTTAATGCTGAGGTGACATAGGCATTTTGGGCGGTACTGCCGATCACTACACTTGGGTCGGTCGAAGCAAGTGCCATCGTACTTAAAAAAGCATATGCACTTACCCCCGTATCATTTCCCAGCTTGCCCACAGAACCACGTATTTTCAGGTCGTTGACATAGGGCAACGCATTCTTGAAAAAATCTTCTTCGGACAATCTCCATCCTACGGATACAGCCGGAAATAAAGCCCATCTCCTATCTTTCGAGAATTTGTATGAACCATCATATCTTCCCGAAAGTTCCAACAGGTATTTGCCTGCGAAATCATAATTTAGCCGCCCTACAATACCCGCACTCGGCACATCGCTACTTCCCCCGTTAAACGCACCTGTCCCGGGAGTCAACTCACTGGCAAAACGCAACTCGGGCAATTCGGTAAAGTCCAATCCTTGTGTGGACACGGAAAAATTATTAGACAGCGTTCTGAACTGTTCGTACAAGACCAATCCGGACACATTATGCTTATCAAATCTTCTATTGTAATTCAAAGCAGCCTGTAGGGTCATCGCCCCACCCCGGGACATGTTCTCTGCCAGCTTGGCCAGCTTCCCGATAGACGAATCCACGACCTGGTAGGTAATCCCCGTCGGACCGACTACTCCCTGTGCCATCAGGTACGGTGTCTGGAAGGCTTTAGCAAAGGTTCCCGTATAGTCATAACTACCCATCACAAAGGATGACAATCCTTCGGTCACAAACGGCATATCCAAATCCAACCTCAAGTTGCTTTGAAAATTGTCCGTATAGTTTTTCCGGAAACCCGATTCTTCCAAAGCCGATATAGGGCTAACCAAAGGGCCATTGGTTCTATTTCCGGTCGGGTACCCGTCATATTCCTTAGGCAGGAAGGGATGTGCCCGCATAGCCTGTTGAAAGACGTTATTCCATGTGTTTTTTTCCGTACTAAAAGTAGGCGCCACTTTCTGGCTTTTTCTCCCACCGACCCCGATAGTCACTTTCAGATTGTCCGTAGCCCTTACTTCAACATTGCTTCTCAGATTATATCGGTCAAAGTCAATATTCTTGACATTGCCCTTCTGATTGTAATAGCCTCCATAAAAGTAATAGCTGATTTTGTCATTTTTTCCTTCCACAGACAATCCACTGTGGTTAGTACGGCCAACTTTGAACAATTCCTCCACCCAATTCGTATTACCCCATTTGCCTTCGGGATCACCTTCGACCATCTTGCGAATATCAGCATTGCTAAAGAGTGGTTCTTTACCATTGATCATCCTTGCTTTATTATACCAATAGGCGTATTCCGGTCCATTCAAAAATTCAGGAAAAGCAGTATTCTCACTCAACTGCGAAGAATGATTAAGACGTACGGTTGGTTTTTGGGATTTACCTTTTTTAGTAGTGACCAAAATAACACCGGCCGCAGCTTGTAAACCATAAACGGCCGCTGCAGAAGCATCCTTTAGGATCGTAATACTCTCCACTTCCTCTGGGTCGATCTGTGTGAAAGAACGACGTACTCCATCTACAATAACAACAGGTGCATTGGAAGAAGCAAAACTACTATTTCCTCTGATACGTAGTGTAGATTCATCTGCGCCCGGTTCACCTCCATCCTGCCTGGAGATTAATCCGGGCAACTTTCCTGTTATCATATTCGTTATATTTCCTACAGGAGCCTGCATGATCTCTTTAGAACTGATCTGTGCTACGGACCCTGTCACCGATTCCCGACGCTGCGTACCGTACCCTACCACCACGACTTCGTCCAGATCCTGATCTTCCGGCGAAAGCACAATATTCTGTTCACTATAATTGGCTATCGTGAGCTTATAGGATGCGTAGCCTATTAAGGTAAAAGAGATCTCATCCCTGATATTCACATCGGTAACTTCAAACCATCCATCCTGATTACTGGATGTCACGTATCCCGAAGTAAGATTCCGAACCGTAACATCGGCAAGTGCTTCTCCGCTGCTGCTTCTGATCCTTCCCTTGATGTTACGGGTTTGCTGTACCTCGGTAGATGTAGGGCGCACGGAAGCTCTTGGTTTGATCAACACAGTTGATTCTTCGATTTCATAGTCCAGGGGCTGCCCTTCCAGGCAAGCATCCAACACCTCTTTTAACGTTGCATTTTTCAGATCTATCGACACTGGCTTTGCTCCTTTCAGGATATTATGGTTAAAGAGAAAGTCATATCCCGTTTTATTTTTAATCTCCAACAACACCTCTTTAATAGGCTGTTTGTTGACATGGAGAGAAAGACGCTGAGCAAATACCGATGCGCTGGTATTAAAGCAGAAGGACACGATAAGAATCACTACAAGCTTCATAATTATGCATATCTTAAATAATAACCGCCTTTTCAGGCCGTATAATTCGTCTGTTTTTT
>JBEBVG010000165.1:0-6042 GCA_040392845.1 Sphingobacterium sp.
TCCTGCCCAAACTCTCGCTTCTGTAAAGGTAATTTCGGTACCAAAAAGATTTTGTACATTGGCCTGCAACAGATACAGTGTAGAAACCAACTGTTGCCCCCAACCATCCATATAGGTCAGCCGGATCTGTGCATTCCGGAGGTTGTTCATATCCGTATTAGGTTGTACGGCAAAGGTAAAACGCCCTGTTGTTTCGCATCGGCCTTATGTTCACTTATCGAAACGGTCAACGCACTTTGCATATTTTCTTCATTATCCTTGCTGCAAGCGCAAAACAAAATTATAGATAGTCCAATAATCGATTTTAGGGCAATACCCTTCTGTTCGCGAATATTATTCACAATTTTTCTGTTCATGATTCATTTAGTTTTCTACGAGTGGACCAAACCAGTAGAAAGCGACGCTGCAAAACTAAACAAACTAACCTATTTTTTTATTAAATAACCTTTATGCTTAAATTAAATCTTAAAATAGAAAATGGGCTAATTTGTCAAATTCTTACAGTGGTTAGCTGTGTCATTATGCTAAAGTACAACTTTTCATGAGAAAACCAAAATTATTCATTCTTTTATGATAAATCTCTATTATTTTGATTGGTATATCCATTTATGTCTTTAACTTTGATTTGATTTTTGAAATTCAATTAGAAGAACATTATCGAACGAGCAAAATGGACAGCATTATCACTCTAATATTCGCCATCGGCACATACACCGTCAATACATCCAGTGAAGGGATTTATCTTGTCGAATTGAACCTCGCCAACAAAAGTGCAGAAATTGTAAGAACAATATCAGCCACAAATCCCTCTTTTTTGGAATATACGGGTGAAAATGCTATGCTTTATTATGTCGAAGAAGTCGGCAACAAGGCAGGAACAGTCAATGCGGCCCGGGTTGATTTTACAGATCTGTCAGTAGAAAAAAAGTCTTCATTTATGACACAGGGAAGTGCACCCTGTCATCTGGCTATTAGCCCTGATCAACAAACGCTCATTGCTTCAAATTACAGCAGTGGTAATTTTACGACCTTCAAACTAGCTCCTGAGGGTGAAATAGAGAGCGAAACATCAAACTATGCATTCAATGCGCATAGTGCACACCCTACAAGACAAAAACAATCGCATGTCCACTCGGCATTCTATACGCCGGATGGTAACAATGTTTTTGTACAAGACCTTGGCGGCGATGGCATCTACCAGTTCAAAGCTTCTCAGATCACAAAAAATGGGCAATCTTATGTAACACATCAAATGCCTAAAGGGTCAGGCCCCAGACACCTTGCCTTCTCTTCCACGAACGAATTTGTATATATTATCAATGAACTGAATGGTACTATCGATGTCTATGGACTGGACGAGAATGGTTTTGTCAAAAACCATGTGCAAAATATTTCTACAGACACTACCGATGGAGATAACTTATGTGCCCATATCCGCCTTTCTTCGGATGGACGCTTCTTATATGCCAGCAACCGAGGTACAAAAAACAATATAGCTGTCTACACCGTGTCGCATAATGGAATACTTTCCTTAACGCAGGTTATTTCCAGTGCGGGAGAAGGACCACGACACTTTGAATTTACCCCTGATGGAGATTTTATGCTGGTGGCCAACCAGTATACAAACAACGTGAGTATTTTCAGAAGAGATAAACAAAATGGACAGCTTGCTAAAATGGATTTGGAGATTAAAGTTCCGGCACCGGTCTGTATAGTATCGCTATAAGCTTTTTTCCACCTCTTCGGCAGTCTCTTCGACTTTTTCTTTTAGCTTCTTCTTGAATGCCAACAGATTGTCTGCCACAGCCTGGTCATTTGTTCCTATAATCTGTGCCGCAAGAATTCCGGCGTTCTTCGCCGCATTTAACGCTACAGTAGCGACAGGAATGCCATTGGGCATTTGCAAGATAGACAATATCGAATCCCATCCATCAATAGAATTGGAAGATTTTACAGGCACGCCGATGACAGGTAAATGTGTAATTGAAGCCACCATACCGGGCAAATGTGCTGCCCCACCAGCTCCTGCAATGATAACTTTCAGTCCCCGGCCCGCTGCTTTTTCAGCATATTCAAACATACGATGCGGAGTACGGTGCGCCGAAACAACAGTTACTTCCAAACCTACACCTAATTCTTTAAGAACATCTATGGCTTCCTGCATGACGGGAAGATCCGATTTGCTTCCCATAATGACGCCTACTTGCACAACTTGTGAATTCATATCTTTTTACTAGATTATGCTTTTACCTTTAATAGCTCCTGTACTTTTCGTGCATTCGCTACTGCGGTCTCCCGCTCCTGATGGATCACACATACGTGGCCCATCTTACGGAAAGGTTTTGTATATTTCTTACCATACAGGTGTACATAGACACCATCTATGGCAAGCACTTCTTCTACACCCTCATATTTTGCTAACCCCTCATACCCCTCTTCACCCAGTAAGTTAATCATCACAGCATTGGATATGGCAGCTGTATTACCTAAAGGCAAATTGAAAATCGCCCGTAGATGTTGTGCAAACTGGGAGGTATAATTGCCCTCTATCGTGTGATGTCCCGAGTTATGTGGACGTGGGGCTAGTTCATTAACCAATATTTCACCGTCTTTCGTCAAAAACATCTCAACAGCCAGCAGTCCCACGATTTGTAGATCGTTTGCAATCTTCTTGGCGATATCCTCTGCCTGTTGTTGAATTTCAAAACCATATGTGGACGGTGACACCAGGAATTCCACCAGATTTGCCTGTGGATTAAATTCCATTTCGACCATCGGAAAAGTCGTTACATCTCCCCGATCGTTACGAGCGACAATCACGGCAATTTCCTTCTCAAAGTCTACGAGCTCTTCGACCATACTGGGTTCTTCAAAGGCTGTTTCCAGGTCCGACGTCGTATATATCATCTTCACGCCTTTCCCATCATAACCGTCTCTTCTCAATTTTTGAACATAAGGCAACTGCAAAGCGGTATTGGCTAAGGCTTCCTTATTTGAAATCAGCTGAAAGGTAGAAGTCGGTATATCATTTTGCTTGAAGAATTGCTTTTGCATACCTTTATCCTGGATAAGGCGTATCACCCGCGATTGGGGATATACCAAAACACCCTCCTCTTCCAAACGCTCCAGCGCATCTACATTGACTTTTTCAATTTCGATGGTTATCATGTCCAAACCTTTACCGAAATTGTATACTGTATCGTAATCGTTCAATGCACCGCATTCGAAATGATTACACAATTTACGACAGGGTGCATTTTTATCCGGATCCAGAACATGGACATTGACATTGTAATTAATAGCTTCCTGGATAAGCATACGGCCCAACTGCCCTCCGCCAAGAATACCTAATTGCAATTCACCATAAAAATCTTTTGCCATAGTTTATTTTGTTCGTTCTTAAACTTCTTCTTCAAAATATTTTTGACGAAGGATGTGTTCCTTTTCTATTATCTTCTGTAGTTCCAAAAAAGCACCGATTAATGCTTCAGGACGTGGAGGACAACCTTGTACATACACGTCAACAGGTATAATTTTGTCTACACCCTTGACGACGTGATAGCCGTGTTGCCAGTAGGGACCTCCACAATTTGAGCAGGATCCCATGGATATAACGTATCTCGGTTCGGGCATCTGCTCATACAACCGCCGGATCCGATCCGCCATTTTGAAGGTCACTGTACCTGCCACAATCATGACATCCGACTGTCGGGGCGAAGGACGGGGGAACACACCCAACCGATCCAGATCGTATGTCGCAGCCATGGCACCCATCATCTCTATAGCACAACATGCAATACCAAAACTTACCGGCCACATAGATGACAATCTGGCCCAATTCAGGAGGTCGTCAATTTTGGCAACGACTACTCCATCCGACTTCAACTGCTGTTCGATGCTCATGTACTTGGCTTTTTAAATTTAGGTCTAAACCCTAACTGTGGTTTTGCTGCCGGCTCGGCTGATGGTGCGGAACTATCGTCGGACATGTCCACATTACTTTTATAGTCCCGAATGGTATAAGCCTTATTATTTAAAGCGTCATATACCGATGTAGGAATAGAAACATTTACCTGGGGGGTGATATGCGTTGTCCTCACCCAGTTCAGAAGTCCGCGCTTCCAGACATAGACCAGGCCTAAAATAAGGATACCTATAAAAATAGCCATTTCCACCAATGTAAGCCACCCCCATCTGGGGTCTGCAGCAATAAATTCTCTGTTTCCAAATACCGTTGCCCATGGAAAAACAAAGATTAATTCCACGTCAAACAACAGGAAAATAAGTGCAATGATGTAAAAACGGGGGTTGAACTGTGTCCAGGAGGAACCTACGGTCTCTTCGCCACATTCATAAGTGCTCAACTTAATGGGATTGGGCTTGCGTGGCGACACTACCTTCGACAGTAATATCGTCCCCGCGACCAATAGAATCCCTACAATTCCAATTAAGAGAATGTATCCATAAGCTGATAATTGCGTGGGATGATCGTCCATAACACAAAATTAACAATTATTTTTAAAAAGGTCTACCTCCGGGCATTTTTGGCATGTTGCGCATCATTTTGGCAGCCATGGCAGGATTAGACATCTGTTTCATGACTTTACGCATATCCATAAATTGCTTTAATAGCTTATTCACCTCATTAAGATCTGTACCGGAGCCTTTCGCAATCCGCATTCTTCTCTTCTGATCGATAGCGTCGGGATTTTCACGCTCATATGGTGTCATCGAATTGATAATTGCTTCAATCGGCTTGAAGGCATCATCCTCGATTTCTACATCTTTCAATGCCTTTCCGGCACCTGGAATCATACCGATCAAATCCTTCATGTTCCCCATCTTCTTAATTTGCTGAATTTGGGATCTAAAGTCATTGAAATCAAATTTATTTCTGCGGATTTTTTTCTGTAGCTCTGCCGCCTGTTTCTCATCGAACTGTTGTTGAGCACGTTCGACTAACGAAACGACGTCGCCCATCCCTAAAATACGGGAAGCCATACGATCGGGATGGAAAACATCCAATGCATCCATCTTCTCACCTGTACCGATAAACTTAATCGGCTTATTAACCACAGATTTAATTGATAATGCTGCACCACCACGTGTATCACCGTCCAGTTTGGTCAACACAACACCTGAAAAGTCCAATCTATCATTGAAAGCTTTAGCCGTATTTACAGCATCCTGCCCTGTCATTGCATCGACTACAAAAAGAATTTCATGCGGCTGGGTAACATCTTTAACAGCTGAAATTTCGGTCATCAATGCCTCATCAATAGCCAAACGTCCGGCGGTATCGATGATAATAACATTATGGCCATTGCGTTTACCTTCTTCTACTCCTGCTTTGGCAATCGCAATCGGATCGGTAGATGCTCTGTTTGCATATACGGGTACGCCCACCTGCTCTCCTAAAACCTCCAATTGGTCAATTGCAGCAGGGCGATAGACGTCACCGGCTACCAAAAGTGGCTTTTTGCCTTTTTTATCTTTCAAATAATTGGCAAGCTTTCCGGTAAAGGTCGTCTTACCCGCTCCATTAAGGCCGGCAATCAATATTACGGTTGGGTTATGTGAAATATCCAATTCCGTAACGGCACCACCCATTAATTCCGTCAGCTCATCGTTCATGATTTTCGTCAACAACTGACCGGGAGAAATGCTGTGCAGCACATTCTCGCCCAATGCCTTTTGTTTAACGTCATCCGTAAAGGTTTTGGCGGTTTTATAATTCACATCCGCATCCAATAACGCTTTGCGAATCTCTTTCATCGTCTCTGCGACGTTGATCTCTGTAATATTTCCCTGCCCCTTTAGTACTTTAAAGGCCCTGTCTAACTTGTCCTGAAGATTTGAAAACATATGTTTATTTCTTACCCTTTATTGTTAATCTGCAAAAATAACAAATTTGAATGTAATAAGGCGAGTATTTTATATAAGAACACATCTTAACAATGTATCAGACACAACGATTCTGTCCATATTGCGTACATTCATTGCGTCAATGACAACATAAGTTGGTTCATTGCATACATGAGT
>JBEBVG010000166.1:0-6012 GCA_040392845.1 Sphingobacterium sp.
TTTTCTCCATTTATATATTCTCCGGCTTTTGACATCAGCAATACAACCAAACCTTTAATATCATCACGATTGGCCATCCGTCCCAGCGGTACTTTCTTACAGTAATTTTTAAGAAACTGTTCAGGCTGATGGTTGAACAACCCACCGGGGCTTATACAGTTAAACCGCACATTTTTTCCTGCCTGCATTTTAGCCATATAACGTGTCAGGTTAATCAACCCCGCATTGTGAAAGAAATAATCGGCAGGCAGATCCCCCATTCCCGTTGTGCCCTCATAGTTGGACAGATCCGGACCTTTCATTCCCATCATCGACGCAATATTAACAATACTACCGCCCCCTGACTTCACAATCAGATCGGTCATTTCACGTAGCAGATGGAACATACCCGTAGCATTATCATGCATCGACTCGGCAAACTGCTCCAAAGGCGCATAGTATCCTTTCATTGGACGAGATACCGCATTGTTGACAAATCCATCCAACCGACCAAACCGACTCCATATCTGCTCCGTCGTGGAGACAACTGATTCAGCCACCGCCTGATCCACAGCCATCGCATGAACGTCAAGCCCACGTGAACGAAAATGCTCAGCAGTTTCTTCAGCACGTCCCAACGAACGCGAGGTTGTGATGACTGTTGCATCAGCTTCTGCCAGTCCTTCGACGATACATTGTCCATATTTACCCGATCCACCTGTCACAAGGATCACCTTATTTTTTAAATTCAACAAATCTTTTACATTCATACCCTATATTACAATAAAACTATATGTCCCCCTTGCTCACGACTCTCCTTCGCCCCGATTATCACACGCATTAATCGATATGTCTTTTCAAAATCCAATCGAGGTTTACCTTCCCCCACAGATCTGATAAATTCAATAAGGTTATCCCGGAACATAGAATAAGAATTTTTAATATCGACCATTCTCCATCCCTGTCGTCCGAAAAAAGTTAGCTGAAACGTCCCGGAGATGGAATTGTACAAATGCAGGGTTATATCCGTCCCTTCGTCTGTCCGAACCGATACAATCTCTCTATCCAGTTCTCCTACATGCCTCACATCGATTGGTTTTGGATCATCCAACACCGCAAAAACAGCTTCCAGCAAATGGATTCCATATTTCTTCCAGTCCTTCTTACCCACCGCTGTTACCAATTCAATCTTACCCAATGCAGCCAAGTCCTGTTTCACAACCCGACACTCGTTGGCATAACGCATAGAAGAGCAGGACATGATAAAACGACCATCGGCTACGTTATCTCCAAACCAATCTAAGTCGTCCTCGGAATAAGCCAAAGGTTTATCAACGAAAATAGGTATACCTGCGTCAACAAAAGGTTTGGCCATTGCTACATGATTTTCCGGATCATCGCGTCCCAAAATTACCGCATCGATATCCCCCACCATATCTTCCAACCGATCTACGATAGTTGGTATGCCAGACGAGCGGGCAATACTCTCCGCAATCGTACGCTCCTGGCACCACACATGTGTAACCCTACCTCCCGAAATTCCCAAAGTATCTTTATTTGCTTCAAGGTACGCCGCAACAGCAGGGTAACCGACGCGACAGATCTCATCGCCATCAAACTGACCGTTAATAATAGATGACCAAGAGTAAGGGTGAGCATTCCCTTCGCTCATACCAATCATTCCCAGCCGGATCATAGCCACCCCTTTCTATCCCATTCAGCGAGATTTAGAAATGATGGATCAGGATACTGCATACGTTTTGATTGTGTAAAAAGTGCTTCGGAAAGTTCGGTGCCCTCAAGATTATGAAGACTGGCGTACAAATACTCTTCTTTATCTATCCCGACCAACACACTTGATACCTGCGGATGTTTTAAAGCAAACTTCGTCGCGTACTCCGGAAAATTATTAAAATGCGTTTCAGCAATCGTACGATAAGCTTCCACATGATGTTCGACATCTTTGAGGGCTTCATTCATCTTAAATTTCCGTTCTGTCAGCATACCCCGCATTAATACCGAACGCACAATAATCCCTATCCCTTTCTCCTCCGCCTCTTGAAAATAATTTCCATGCGACTGATCCATCAGGTTAAATGGCAATTGTATAGCATCCCAGATGCCCGATTCGATCGCCTTAGCGGTTTCCTCTGCCTTATAGACGGATATACCGATATTCCTGATCTGCCCTTCTTGTTGCATTTCTACGAATATACGGGCCACGTCCTCATTTTGAAGAATATCCATATCCGCGTAATGCACCATGAATAAGTCCACATAGTCTGTTTTTAAGTTTCTCAGACTCACTTCCAGCGAACTTCGGACAATATCTCTCAATCGCGGATAAGAAGGAATATTTCCATTTTCTTCTTTAAAATGTACACATTTCGTTGCAATAACAATTTGATCACGGATGTCTTGAAATGCTTCTCCCATTAATCGCTCGCTCTCACCATAGTGTCTTGCTGTATCAAAGAAATTAATGCCCAACTCTACCGCTTTCTGCAAGAGCCGGATCGCCGATGCCTCATCCGGCATGACATGTGCTCCCAAACCATACGGCATACCTATCTCGACGCCCCCAAAGGCAATCTCTGAGACTACTAATCCTGTACGTCCTAAAATTCTTCTTTTCATCACTTTTACTACACAACATTGCTTCGGGTTCGCAATGTTGTGTTTCTTAGATTATTAATACTGTTTACTGTTCCAGATAAGACCGGCCTTTATCACCTGTTGATGTACCAAATGCTTTAACAATATCCGAGCAATAGTTTTTTAACCCAACGACATCTGCTCCAACGCTCACAAAATGATATCCCATGTCCAGTAATTCCTGCAAATTGGCTGCAGACCCGACCGTTGCGGCAAACTTACCATACCTATTGGCCACCTCTGCCACGCGTTTCCGTGTCTCGATAAGCAAGGGATGATCCCACTGTCCCGGTGCGCCGATCCCTTGACTAAAATCGCCGGGACCGAAGAAAAGCATATCAAATCCTTCCAGTTGTGCAATTTGCTCCAGCTCGTCTAAAGGTTCGGGATCTTCGATTTGCAATACGACAAAACGTTCCCGATTTGCTGTTTCCAGATATTCATTAAACTCCTCGCCCGTATAAGCACCATCGGCGTTCCCTCCGTCGATAGGCCGCCTTCCCAAAGGATGAAACCTCGTCATATGAATCACCTTTTTGGCATCCTCTACCCCCATAATATGTGGAACCAATATACCCGTGGCATCTAATTCCAATGGTTTGATATAGTCGCTGTAAGCACCCCGAGGCACCCGCACCATCAGATCTGTATCATGCGCTTTCGTCGCCCACACATGTGAAGCGATGACAGACCAGTCCTGCCCGATATGTTCCAGATCTACCCATACACAGTCAAAACCGCTCAACGCAGCAATTTCGACCGCTTGTGTATCTTTTAGGTTAATCTTAAAACAGCTTGCCGTTTCACCAGCCCGTAATTTTTGTAAGACGCTACTTCTTCTCATTATTTATTTATCTATTTTAATCCTCTCCCCTTTTCGGCTTCAGACGGAACAATAAAAAAGCACAGGCGATCATACTTAATGCGGCCACCTGAAAAATGACACTAAGATTTACCTGTGCATCACGCAGCGCACCGGCAATATATATCCCTATTCCTCCAATAATGCAACTGCACAAATTCAAGAAACCATAACCTGTAGCGAGATAACGCTTATCCGCTATCATGCCCAGTATTGGCATCATGTTCGCATCGATAAAAGGTCTTGTAACAGCATAAACTAAAAAGCCGCCAACCGTAGCCCACAATATTGTGGTATAACTCGCAATGAAAACTGCGGGCACGGCAATAAGAAGGCCAATAGCCGGCAACCACATCCGGGCCTTACTATTCGTCTTAGACCACCAGTCTGCTATAGCGCCGCCCATAATTACACCCACCAATACAGCCGGAAAGAAATATGCCGTAGAATATATACCTGCTTCTGTTTGAGAGAGATTGAATTGTTCTTTGTAGTAAGTAGGCAGCCATCCGTTGATCATCCAGCTAATTGCTCCCGCCAAGCCCCATATTACGACAATGGTTATAAACGCAGGATTACGGAATAACGTTTGCATAGCCGATTTGAAATTTATCTTTTCCGATACCCCTTTCTCGCTAATCCGCTCAGGCGAAACATCCTTCTTGTCTTTCAATAAAAAAATCAGGATAATAGCATATACTACCCCTATACCTCCAAAAATATAAAAAGCATAATGCCAGGTATGTGTTTCAGCAATCCATCCTCCGACAAAGCCCAGGCTCTGCCCCACGGTCACTCCTGCCACATGTATACCTACGGCTGTAGACTTGGTCTTATCTGAATGCCAGTCCATAATAAGCGCCATGGCTGCCGGAATATAAAAAGCTTCGCTGATACCCATCAAAGCTCTTGCTACAAGCAACCCTTCAAAAGATGTTGCATGAGCAGTTAGCCAGGTAACCAATGACCACACAAATAAACTACCAATAATAACAATACTACGGTTGAATCGATCGGCGATGTAGCCCGCGACCGGACTTGAAAATCCGTACACCCACAAGAAGACAGACGTCAACAGTCCAAACTGGGCATCCGACATTGGAATCTCCTCCAGGATACTCGTTCGCATGGTGACAATCATCATGCGGTCCAGATAGTTCAAACAACCTATTACGCACAAGAGTGCAACAAGTAACCAAGGGTAATATTTTCGATCTGTCATCAATACGATTATAACGTTCAGGCTTATTAACAAATATAGCAGAATAGTCCTATTCTTATTACATGCGATCTACCGTAATAATGGTATTATTTTACTTTTTCCACCTTCAACATCATATAAGCAGCGGTTGCGTGCAGATCACTATTATAATCTGGTCGATTGGCATCTCTCATAGCATCATACAAATCAGATATAATCTCTCGGTCATTAAAATCACCTTTCTGTGCCAATGCTATCATTATATGTGGTAAAGCTTCTCTATTTTTTCGTAGGATCAACAACTCTTTCTTTAATGCTTTCATTACGTTGACGTGTTGGCTTTCTTGACCGGAGATCAACAATGTAGCCAACAAATTACTACGTAAAGCAGCTGTCAAATCTTCTTTCTTCATCCATCCCTCTACATTCATATATTCGTTATCTGTCAATGGCCCTATATACCGAAGGATATAAGATGTCACATACATTTCGAGTTCAGTCAGCTTGCTATTGACCAAATCCTGGATAAGCTTATGTTTTACTTCCTGCTTCGCCTGTTCTGATTCTAACGCATAGTTCCACATAGTGTACAAACGCATCGAACCTTCTAAGCTGTTATCTATACTTTGTATGATAGGAACTTTCAATTTCGCTAAAGTCTCGATGGCGTGCAATCTATCTTCGCCCTCCGGATTTTGATACGCTGTCACAATTTTTCCGATCCAATATTGGCGTTCCTTCTCATCTACCGCTGCCTGAGCAAGCGCCCGCCATATACCAATACGATATTTCGGCAGATTATGAAATTGTTGTTCTTCCTCCAGGAACACTTCTCTTACCTCATCGACACACTGTTTTTCCCAGATCAGAAATTCAGCCACGTGAACCTTTACCCATTCCTTCTCGGAATGTAAGAGCAATCTTAAATCTGCTGATGCGTTTGTTTGTGTTTGTGCCATACTATATAAAAGTATGTTGATCAAGAAAATGATCCCCATACGGAATAGATTCATCATCCTTGTTGTTCTATTTTATCCTACTCACAAATATAAATGCACAGCATACCCTAATTGCACTTGATCTGACACAAAATTGATACTATTTTTCAGCCAAAGTTGAGCCTTTTAAACTAAAAGCCTCTCATAAGTGCTTGAAGATCTCAAGCTGTTAAAAGAAATTCTGACAACAAAAGCCACCGAAAACATAGCTGAAATAAATTCAAACCTATACAAAATAAGGTTGCAGCAGATATACTCGTTTATCACGGTTTTTTAGAGAATATTTTCCTGATCCTCTCCATATCGAACTTGGCCGA
>JBEBVG010000167.1:0-5934 GCA_040392845.1 Sphingobacterium sp.
TCTAGGAAAAACACACAAAAGAAATGTCAAGAATTGGTAAAGCGCCTATCGCTATCCCTTCGGGAGTAACGATATCTGTATCAGATAAGAATCTGGTGACAGTGAAAGGCCCTAAAGGTGAATTAACACAACAGGTAGACAGCGACATTATCGTAAAGCAAGAAGACGGCAACCTTGTCATCTCTCGTCCTACCGAACAAAAAAGACACAAAGCATTGCATGGATTGTACCGCGCATTGATTAACAACATGGTTGTCGGAGTGACCGAAGGTTACAAGACTACTCAAGAGTTGGTCGGTGTGGGTTATCGTGCGTCAAACACTGGTAATACCTTAGAGCTGACGTTAGGTTTCTCTCACCAGATCGTTTTTGTATTGCCGAAGGAAATTATAGTTACAACTACTGCTGAAAAAGGTAAAAATCCAACCATCACATTGGAGTCTATTGACAAACAATTGGTTGGACAGATCGCCGCAAAAATCCGTAGCTTCCGTGAACCAGAACCTTACAAAGGTAAAGGTATCAAGTTCCAAGGAGAAATATTAAGAAGAAAAGCAGGTAAATCAGCTAAAAAATAATAACCATGGCAGGAAATAAAACATCTCGCAGAGCGCGAATCAAACAAGGAATAAGAAAACACCTGACTGGAACAACAGAGCGTCCTCGTTTATCGGTTTTTAGGAGCAATAAAGGTATCTACGCTCAGGTTATTGACGATACGACAGGTAAGACATTGGCCGCAGCATCTAGCTTGGCTAAGGACTTCGTTGCGTCAGGCACCAAAGTAGAACAATCGAAAGCTGTAGGTAAATTGGTCGCTGAGAAAGCGTTGGCAGCAGGTATTAGCAAAGTAGTTTTTGACCGTAATGGGTACTTGTATCATGGCCGTGTGAAATCATTGGCAGAAGGTGCTCGCGAAGGCGGTTTAGACTTTTAATCAAGAGAAAAAATGGCATTAAGCAATATTAAAAGAGTAAAATCAAGCGAAATTGAATTAAAAGATCGCTTAGTAAGCATCCAACGCGTGGCAAAAGTAACCAAAGGTGGTCGTACTTTCAGTTTTTCTGCTATCGTGGTTGTCGGTGATGAAAATGGTATCGTAGGTTACGGCCTGGGCAAAGCCAAGGAAGTAACTGAAGCGATCACTAAAGGTATCGATGATGCAAAGAAAAATTTGGTAAAAGTTCCTATTATCAAAGGAACTGTTCCTCATGAGCAGTATGGTAAATATTCCGGAGGCCGTGTTTTGATAAAACCAGCTGTACACGGTACAGGAGTACTTGCAGGTGGCGCGATGCGTGCTGTATTGGAGTCTGCCGGTATCACTGACGTATTGGCTAAATCATTAGGTTCATCTAATCCGCACAACGTGGTGAAAGCAACAGTTGATGCTTTGGCAAATATGCGTGATGCTTATACAGTAGCACAGCACCGCGGTGTCGATTTAAATAAAGTATTTAACGGTTAATTATCATGGCAAAAATCAAAATCACCCAGATAAAGAGCGTTATCGACAGAAGCGAGCGCCAAAAAAGAACTATTCAAGCTTTGGGATTGAAACGTATCAATCATACAGTGGAAGTAGAAGCAACTGCATCTATCATCGGAATGGTACGTAAAGTAAACCATTTGGTAGCTATAGAGCTTGTCTAATGAATCATAACTATGGAAAGAGCGTTTTTTCGTGCTTTCCATTAGTTTGTTTATAATTATTTGTTTAATCGTTGTGTCCTGTTTAGTGAAAGCGAAGGCGCAACATAATCTTAGTTTGCAAAATGAACTTAAGTAATTTAAAACCAGCAGCTGGTTCAACAAAAAATAGAAAACGTATTGGTCGTGGTCAGGGTTCAGGCCGTGGAGGTACTTCTACGCGTGGGCACAAAGGTGCCGGATCCCGTTCTGGACACAGCACAAAGATAGGCTTCGAAGGTGGTCAGATGCCTTTGCAACGTCGTGTGCCTAAATTCGGCTTCAAAAACCCGAACCGTGTAGAGTATAATGGGATTAACTTAGACGTATTGCAGGAGTTGGTTGCTAAATATAACCTGACCGTTGTTGATTTTGATACTTTCAGAACGCATGGCTTGGCTTCCAAAAAGGATTTGATCAAAATCCTGGGACGTGGCGAATTAACAGCAAAAGTTGAAGTTAAAGCTCATGCATTCTCTGCAACTGCTCAAAAAGCTATCGAAGCAGCAGGTGGTTCTATCGTTAAACTTTAATACATGAAGAAACTAATCACAACCTTAACCAATATATGGAAGATAGAAGATCTGCGCAATCGTATTGTCAATACTTTGCTATTTCTTCTGATCTATCGTATTGGATGTCACGTGGTATTGCCGGGTGTCAATCCTGATGCTTTGGTCACTGCAGGCCAGAAGGAAGGACTTTTGGGTATTATCAATATGTTTTCCGGAGGTTCTTTCTCCCGTTCGGCGATTTTTGCTTTAGGAGTCATGCCTTATATCTCCGCATCCATCGTGGTGCAATTATTGGGGATAGCTGTACCTGCTTTTCAGAAAATGCAGAAAGAAGGTGAATCTGGTCGCAAGAAAATGAACCAGATTACACGCTATCTGACACTGGCGATTACGCTTGTACAAGCTATAGCTTATGTGAAAACGCAGATTGAGCCTTCCGCTAAAACGATTGCTGATCCTATGTTTACGATCCTTTCGGCTATTGTATTGACAGCCGGAACTTTATTTGTGATGTGGTTGGGGGAGAAGATTACGGACAAAGGTATAGGAAACGGTATCTCATTAATCATTATGGCGGGTATCATTGCGCAGCTGCCGGCAGGTATTACTGCAGAATGGGCATCACGAATGAGTCCTGGTGGTGGTGGTATCATTCCGTTGTTATTAGAGTTCATTGCCTTATTCTTTGTGGTGATCTTTACTATCTTGATCGTACAGGGAGTTCGTAAGGTTCCGGTACAATATGCGAAAAAGATCGTGGGCAACAAGCAGGTAGGTGGTGTGCGCCAATATATTCCTTTGAAAGTGAATGCGGCCGGCGTTATGCCGATCATCTTTGCGCAAGCTATTATGTTTTTGCCGATGTCATTAGCACAATTTTTCCCAAATCTTCAATCGGATTTTTTGAATTCGTTGACCAATTTTACTTCCGTAGCGTATAATGTTACTTTTGCAATTTTAATTATTGCATTTACATTTTTTTATACAGCTATCATGGTCAATCCACAGCAGATGTCTGAAGATATGAAAAAGAATGGTGGATTTATTCCCGGGATCAAACCTGGACACGATACAAATTTGTTCATTGATAATGTGATTTCTCGTATCACGTTTCCGGGAGCGATTTTTATCGCGATTATCGCCATCCTTCCTTCGATTGCTAGCATAGCAGGAGTAAACAATCAGTTTGCGCATTTCTATGGTGGTACGTCTCTATTGATCCTCGTTGGTGTGGTGTTGGATACATTGCAACAGATCGAAAGTCATTTATTGATGCGTCACTATGACGGATTGATGAAAACAGGTCGCGTGAAGGGACGTTCTGCGGCTGGTGTAGAAGGCTATGGACAATCAGCTATCTAAATTTTAAATGTCTAGGGTCATATATAAAACCAAAGAACAAATCGAACAAGTGCGAGCGTCGGCAGATGTCCTCTCGCACTTGCTTGGTGAAATAGCTAAAGTCATCAAACCTGGTGTAACTACTTTGTCTCTGGACAAGTTGGCCTATGAGTTCATTCATGATCATGGAGGTACTCCGGCTTTCTTAAATTATCAGGGTTTTCCTTATTCATTGTGCATCTCAATAAATGATCAGATCGTACACGGCATGCCCAGTGATTATGTTATCGAAGAAGGTGACTTAGTCTCGGTGGACGGTGGTGTCAATCTGAATGGTTTTATCAGCGATTCGGCTTATACATTTGGTATAGGAGAAATCTCTGAAGAAGCACAATTGTTGCTGGATGTGACCAAAGCTTCTTTGTACAAGGGTGTCGAACAAGCGATAGCAGGCAAGCGTGTAGGAGATATTTCGGCTGCTGTTCAGGATTATGTTGCACCGTACAATTTTGGTATCGTTCGTGAACTTGTTGGGCACGGGGTAGGTTTGCATTTGCACGAAAAACCTGAAGTGCCGAACTATGGAAAACGCGGTTCTGGCCCTAAGTTGGAAGAAGGTATGATCATCTGTATAGAACCTATGATCAATGCCGGAAGAGGAGGTGTTAAGTTTTGGGATGATGGATGGACGGTAAGTACGATAGATGGCAAACTGTCGGCACATTTTGAACAGATGGTTTCGATCCAAAAGGGCCAGCCGGATGTACTGCTTAGCTTTGAGCATGTCGAAAAAGTTTTGGACAAAAAGTAGTTGGTTTTCAATATTTTTATTTATCTTTGCACTCCTGTTTGTACAGGCTGTGGGTAACATAAAATAGAAAAGGTATATGGCTAAACAAGCCTCGATAGAACAAGATGGCATCATCAAGGAAGCATTGTCTAATGCAATGTTCCGTGTAGAGTTGGAAAATGGGCATGAGATCATCGCTCATATTTCGGGTAAGATGCGCATGCATTATATCAAGATCCTACCTGGAGACAAGGTGAAATTAGAGATGTCTCCTTATGATCTGACCAAAGGAAGAATAACATATCGTTATAAATAAGATACTGCTCTGTGAAGAGCCCTTTTAAAGTTTAAAATAAAATGAAAGTAAGAGCATCAGTAAAAAAACGTAGCGCGGATTGTAAGATTATCCGTCGCAAAGGGAAGATTTTTGTCATTAACAAGAAGAACCCTAAATTCAAACAACGTCAAGGGTAATTAATTAACAAAATCGCTTAAAATATTATATGGCAAGGATAGCAGGTATAGATTTACCTAAAAACAAAAGAGGAGTTATCGGCCTTACCTACATTTTTGGTATCGGTCGGTCCACTGCTGCTTATATCTTGAATAAAGCAGGTATTAGTGAAGACGTGAAAGTCTCGGAATGGAATGATGACCAACTGACGGCTATTCGTACGATCATCAATGATGAGATCAAAGTAGAAGGTGCTTTGCGTTCGGAAGTGCAGTTGAACATCAAACGTTTGATGGATATCGGTTGTTACCGTGGCCTACGTCACCGTAAGCATTTGCCGGTTCGTGGTCAACGTACCAAAAACAACTCACGTACACGTAAAGGTAAACGTAAGACAGTTGCAAACAAGAAAAAAGCTACTAAATAATTAATAAGAAATGGCTAAAACTAAAAAAGCTACTAAAAAGCGTCTCGTAGTTATCGAGCCTGTTGGCCAAGCGCATATCAACGCTACCTTTAACAACATTATCATCACTTTGACAAACAATTCAGGTCAAACGATTTCTTGGTCTAGTGCCGGAAAGATGGGCTTCAGAGGTTCTAAAAAGAATACTCCATATGCTGCCGGTCAAGCTGCCCAAGACTGTGGTAAAGTTGCATTTGATTTAGGATTGCGTAAGGTAGAGGTATTCGTTAAAGGTCCGGGAGCAGGTCGCGAGTCAGCAATCCGTACATTGCAAACCGTAGGAATTGACGTGACTACCATCAAGGATATCACTCCACTTCCTCACAATGGTTGTCGTCCTCCAAAACGCAGAAGAGTTTAATAAATAGTATTGTTTAAGATAAGATTCATCAGCTAGAGGCTGATAGATACTTCAAACAGAAAGAGAAAATGGCAAGATATACAGGACCTAAGTCCAAAATTGCACGTAAATTCAGAGAGCCTATCTTTGGCCCTGATAAAGCATTAGAAAAAAAGAATTATCCTCCGGGACAACACGGTCCTTCCAAAAGAAGAGGTAAGCAATCTGAATATGCCATTCAGTTGCTAGAAAAACAAAAAGCAAAATATACTTACGGCGTACTTGAGCGCCAGTTTGCTAATTTGTTTGCAAAAGCGTCTGCAAAACAAGGTATCACAG
>JBEBVG010000168.1:0-5905 GCA_040392845.1 Sphingobacterium sp.
AGAACCGGTAGTAAACACACTCGCCGCTTTGCTCTTGTTGCATTTGTGGTTTTATTTGTTCCGCGGATGGAAGAGTGTCACGGATTACCGGCAAAAGGCAGAGGAGTTAGGGGTGCGTGAAATTCAGGCTTCGGTACGCTGGCAGGTTGACTTTATCAAATACCTCTTTTTGATGATGCTTCTGCTTCTGCTCGCTTATCTTTTGCCTGTGTTCATATGGGGCAAAGCACATGTTTACTCCGATTTGATTGCCGTGCCGCTTATTTCACTGTTTACCTATCTCTTTATGATTTATAAAGGTTTGTCGTACCACGTAATTTATAATAAGCGGCAATATCAAGATTTTTTTGATACCGTATCCCCTCTTAACAGGTTTATACATGAATTGGAAGAGTTGACGCACTTAAAAAAAGGAACGGACAGTGATAAGCTATATGCGGAGAACCTTATATTGAAAGAGAAACTTGAAAAGCTTTTGGAAAAGGAGAAAATATATACAAGGCCTGGTCTGAAATTGAGTGAAGTTGCCGACCTGCTCCATATCAGTCCGGCGACCTTGTCGGCGTTTATCAATACCAGCTTGAAAACAAACTTTTCAGATTTGATCAACCAATATCGTATCGAGGAAGCCAAGCAGAACCTTATCCACGTTGATTACCTCCATTACAAAATCGAATATATCGGCGAAATTGCGGGTTTCAACTCTAAGACCTCATTCTTTAGGGTTTTCAAAAAAAATAGCGGTAAAACGCCTCAGGAATACCGGGACACACATCTGAAAAACGTGGGTTAAGACGCACGTTCGGGAGCTTACTTTGTTTTCCCGTTCCAGATCTCCATGTTGGGGAAATTGTATTTCGTGTTATCAAATACCGGATCTATACCTTGTTTCCGCTGCTCTTTATAGTCTTTGAACAACAACACAACTTTTTTATGCAGAAGAATGATCGCAATGAAATTCAGCCATGCCATTAATCCGACACCGATATCGCCTAATGTCCACGCCGATTGTGCTGTAGTCACACAGCCCATGTACACGGAAATGATAATTAGGATACGTAATATCCAGATCCACAAGGTGCTTTTATTTTTTCCGACCATAAAGCTGACGTTCGTTTCGGCAATATAATAATAGGCCATAATGGTCGTGAAGGCAAAAAAGAATAATGCTAAAGCTACAAAACTGTCGCCTATGGATGGAAAATGATGGGCCACTGCAAATTGGGTAAATTCGGGGCCTGCCTGTATGTTAGGAAGGTTTTCGACAATAAACCCGCCCTCCGGATGAGATACATTATATTGTCCGGTAAATAAAATCATAAAAGCCGTAGCTGTACAGATAAATAAGGTGTCGACATATACGGAAAAACCCTGTACCAGTCCTTGTTTGATCGGATGTGACACTTCGGCTGCTGCAGCGGCATGTGGTGCAGTACCTTGTCCGGCTTCATTGCTGTATATACCGCGCTTGACGCCCCAGGATATAGCCATACCAACTATTCCCCCAAATGTAGCATCCATATCGAGTGCGGAGCGGACAATCAGACTCATCACTTCCGGAATCTTGGTGAAGTTCATGGCGATAATGATTAAAGCCATCAAAATATATGCTCCAGCCATAAAAGGAACGACAAACTCGGCGATACGGCTAATGCGCTTGACACCTCCGATAATAATAATACCTAATAAAACGATTAAAACAATACCGACTGTACTTGCTGAAATGCCAAAGGAAGCTGTAGATGCTAACGCAATGCTGTTGCTTTGCACGCTTGGTAATAAGAAACCTGTACTCGCTATCGTTACTAGAGCGAAAGCCCAAGCGAATACTTTCGACCGCAAGCCTTTCAGAATGTAAAATGCGGGTCCTCCCCGGTATTGGCTATCTTTGACCTCTTTGTACATTTGTCCCAATGTCGCTTCCACAATAGCAGAAGAACTGCCCAGAAAAGCAATGACCCACATCCAAAAAACTGCTCCAGGTCCACCCATTGCGATGGCTGTTGCTACCCCCGCGATGTTTCCGGTTCCGACACGGCCGGATACAGCTAAGGAAAATGCCTGAAATGAAGATATACCTTTGGATGAACTACTGCCCGAAAAAAGCAGTTTTATCATCTCTTTGAGATACCGCAATTGGGGAATGCCAAAACGAACCGTGAAATAAATACCCGTTGTCAGACAAAGATACACCAATGCGTCACTCCAAACAATGTTGTTGATATGATCTAATATTTCTCTCATTAATCAGGATTATGTTGATTATAACGGTTGCAAAATAGGGAAAACAGATGGGTTTTTATGAAAAAAGATATATATATACATATGCGCAGTTGATAATTAGTGTTTCACAAAAGATAAACTGTCCTTCGGAAATTGACCGGACAACCACTTTTTCAATTTCTGTTCATCGGAATCCGCAAAATCATTTCTTGTTTTATAAACAAAGGCAATGTAATTGATCAAACTATCCTTAGTATTGTAATACTGCTGTACGCCAATGCTATAATGTATTATCTGTGGGAATAATATGCCAATATCATGGGTTAACTGGGTATTTGCTAGCTCGTAGCGGGAAAGACGTTGGTTCAGGCTACGGATTGTTAGGTCTTTTTCATTGACCGAGACCGTGTGCTTGTCTATTTCACTCAATATTGTAGTTCTGAGATCTACACTATCCTGTTTAATGATGAGGTCGGTATTGTCGATACCATACGACGCTAATGACTTCTGAAGTTGGTCAATTTCTGTAGGTTGAAATTTTTTGGCTAGGAAAGCTAGTTCCAGACGTTTAGGATTTTTGTTAAACTGTGTTCTTTCGTAAACAATGGTGTAACCTTTTTCGGTAAATTCATGCTGTACAAATTGCTTAATGCGATCACTGAATTTTTTCTCCTGTAACAGGTTATATGCAAAATATAAGCTGGGTGCAATCAATACGATGGTCAATAATGTGATACTTTGTCCGATTCGTTTTTCCCTTAATTTGTCCACATAATGGACTTTAGGATACCGCAAATATTTTACTATTGTAAATGTAGACAGGCAAATAAAAACACAATTGATAATATACAGATATATAGCGCCGGCAAAGAAGGATATATTGCCAATAGCCAAACCATATCCAGCTGTACAAAGCGGTGGCATTAAAGCGGTAGCAATAGCCACTCCGGGAATAGGATTGCCCTTGTCTACCCGGGTAATGGCAATGACGCCCACTAAGCCACCAAAAAAAGCAATCAACACGTCATATATATTGGGGGAGGTACGAGCCAATAATTCGGATTGGGCTTCTTTAAACGGGCTTAATAGAAAATAAAGAAAAGAAACTACCAGACTGATTAACGTCGCTATCAGGAGGTTTTTGATTGATTTTTTCAATAATGGAAAGTCAAATGTACCTAAGGCAAAACCGGCACCTAATATCGGCCCCATTAATGGTGAAATCAACATAGCCCCAATAATGACTGCCGTTGAATTAACATTTAATCCTACTGAAGCGATTACTATAGCACAAGCTAATATCCAGGCATTGGAACCTCTAAAAGAAATATTACTGACGACATTCTCCAATACTTTTTCCTTTTGGTCTTCACCTTTATGCAGGTCAAAAAAATCAAACAGTTTGTTCATGCCAATTGTTAAATTATTGAATAGCAAATATACATAAATACACTTTTGTTCCGTTTTTCTTATTTTTGCCACTCTTGAAAGTTGATGATATGTGCACAGAAAGTTACGCGTTATGCCTTGGAGAATATTAACCCAAATTAATCGATTTGTTAAGCGCATAAACCGATGGAGAATGCAAAAGATCTCTAATCGAAATTTTTTGGTCTTTTTGGCGGTATTGGTTGGCATAGTTAGTGGGTTGGCTGCAGCCTTGCTTAAGGGAATGACGCATCGTATTGCGACGTTTCTGCAAGATGACGTGCAGATAGAATACAAATATTACATTTACCTGTTGTTTCCCCTGATTGGAATTTTGCTAAGCGTCATGTACGTTCGCAAGTTTATCAAGGCAAAGAAAATGGAACATGGCATAACACCTATCATATACGCCATTTCGAGAAGATCAAGTAAGATACCTGTTCATAATTCGTATTCTCAGATCATAACCAGTGCGATCACCGTTGGTTTTGGCGGTTCGGCAGGTTTAGAAGCTCCCATAGCATATTCCGGCGCAGCGATAGGATCTAATATAGGTTCTTTCTTCGGGCTCAACTATCGGGAGATCACGTTGTTGTTGGCTTGTGGTGCTGCAGCAGGTATAGCGGGAGCCTTTAACAGCCCTATCGCCGGAATGATTTTCGCTATTGAAGTTTTACTTCCCGAGTTTTCGATACCTGCTTTTATCCCATTATTGATTGCCGTAGCGACTTCTTCTGTTATTTCTAAAGCGTTATACAGTGAGCCGTTGTTCCATTTGGTTACAGACGATTGGGCGATGAATGGTATATTCTATTATGTTCTGTTGGCCTTGATTGTCGGCGCATATTCGGTTTATTTTTCCAAGTTAAGTATGCGCATAAAACAGTGGTTTGACGCCATTAAAAATCCATATCGTAAAGTATGGATCAGTGGGGTAAGTCTGGGTGTTCTCATTTTCCTTTTTCCTGCACTTTATGGGGAAGGATATCTAACTATTCAGCAAATTCTGGATGGCAGGTATACAACGATATTAAGCAACAGTATATTTGCCGAATACCAGGACGTTGGCATAGCTTTGACCTTGTTTGTTGTCTTGACGGTGTTTTTTAAATCCATAGCTTCGCTGGTTACCCTAAGCAGTGGTGGAAACGGAGGTGTATTCGCACCTAGTCTGGTCATGGGAGGGTTATTAGGGTTTGCCTTTTCGTATGGAATAAACCTGACGGGCTGGGCAACATTGAATATCGTTAATTTCACCGTAGTGGGGATGGCTGCAGCGTTGAGCGGAATTATGCATGCACCTTTAACAGCTATCTTTCTTATTGCGGAGATTACCGGTGGTTATGCCTTGATGGTGCCGCTGATGATTGTTACAGCAATATCCTATCTCATTAATAAAGCCTTCATGAAACATTCGATATATACCAAAATACTTGCTGAACAGGGCGATCTGCTGAGCCACGAAGATAAAGACGGAACCGTGTTGAGCATGATGAAATTACGGTATCTATTGGAAAAAAACTTCACAGTCTTGAGACCCTATGAAAAGGCCGTTGACAGGCGGCATGACATTATTCATACCAAAAGGAATATATTTCCTATTGTGGATGATGAAAATAAATTTTTGGGGATTATCCAGAGTGAGCGGTTACTGGAGATATTACTGGGAGAGGATGCTTCCGCACAGGAGAAGTCATTGCAAGAAATCATGCAGAAACCCATGGATGTGGTGAACATTTCATTACGCATGGATATTGTCATGCAGAAGATGAATAGGGAAGATGTGTGGATGTTGCCTGTAGTGGATGATGAAGGAAAATATCTGGGCTTCATTTCGAAGTCCGCTGTGTTTAATAAGTACAGAGCTCTGTTGGTTCGACAGGCGGAGTATTATGCTTAGTGGAATACCTGTTATACTTTTTCCAAAATAAAATTCCCGTCAATTCCTAACTTTGTTTCGGATTTTGAAATAATATTTTTCTGTCGTTGTCAGTGGGTGATAAACTAAACAAATATATTATTTGAGCAAAACAGTCGTTAAATCCTCCTTTGGCTCTTTCGGTAGTCCCAAAGGGTGTGGAGGAAACCCTCCCGGGTGTTCACCATACCCCGAGGGGTAAGCAAAATATCCCGTTGGTTCTTGCGGATATCCCAAAGGGTGTGGAGGACTTCCCCCTTGGTGTCCAAACTACTCCGAAGGGTAATTGAAATTTCCTTTAGGATCTTGGACACACCCCGGAGGGTACAGAAGAAA
>JBEBVG010000169.1:0-5897 GCA_040392845.1 Sphingobacterium sp.
AACAAATTTAAATCTATTTCTCAAATCTGTCTCCACTCAAAGGTAGCAACTCCACTCCTGACTGTACTAAAATATTACAGCAATAGAAAGAAAACCGATCTTAAATATACTTCATCTCGGTAGCTTTGTGGATAAGGGCTGCTACATTAGTTACTTTAAACTTTTGCAATAGATTGCGCCTATGACTTTCAACCGTAAGCGGGCTGATGAAGATCTTTTCACCTATTTCTACGGAGCTAAGTCCAGATGCCAATAGAGTAAGCACTTCTTTCTCCCTGCGGGTGATGACCGGCAGATCGCCTGTGTCCCGGCTTTTTAAGATGTCTTCGATACCTTGACTAAGAACCGTTTCGCCTTCAATAGCGTTCTTGATACCCTGTATGACTTCGTCCGCTGCTGCATTTTTGAGAAAATACCCATTTGCACCTACATCTAACATCCGTTGGATAATGCTCCATTCGTTGATATTGCTGATCGCAATCACGACAGTGTCTTCGTGAAGCTGCTTGATCGCGGCACAGGCATCAATACCGTTGCTGTCGGGCAGATTGATGTCAAGCAGTACCACATCAACCTCATTATTCTGTAAATACCCCAGCATAGACGTTGCATCTGTAAATTTGCCAACAAATTGTATGCCCTCTACATCGTGCAGCATATACTCAAATCCCTGTAACACTACGGGATGGTCATCCACAATAATAAGTTTTATCTGTTTTTTCTCCATTATAACGGTATTTGAATATTAACGGTTGTGCCTTCCCCTGGATGCGAGACGGTTTCGATATCCCCGTTTAGAATAGATACCCTGTTCTGGATATTGACCAACCCCAATCCATTCTCGCCATTTTGTTTGTTTTCTTCCATTCCTTTTCCGTTGTCTTCTACGGTGACAAATAGCGTATTATCCATTTCGCTGCATTGTACAATGATTTTGGTCGCCTCGGCATGTTTGATGGCATTTGTCAACAGTTCCTGAACAACACGGTACACCGTAACGCGAAGCTGATCGGAATAATTGTCCTTGATCCCCAGGTTCTGGAAGACCACCTGCACAGTAGGTGTGCCCATGTACTGGCAGAGATCCGACAAGGCAGGAGCCAAACCGCCGAACCGGAGGGATTCGGGCATCATATCGTGGGCTATGCGGCGAAGCTCATCCACGGAATAGTCCAGTTGACGGACCACATCGTCGATGGCGCTTTTTTCTCCAGGCTTGCCCACGCCTGTTCTTGCAACAATAGAGGACAACTTAAGCTTTACACCTGCCAGTAACCCTCCCAAGCCATCATGGAGGTCTTTTGCCATCCGGCTTCTCTCGGCCTCTTGCCCCTGAAGCATGGCGGCGTATTGATTCAGTCGCTCTTGTTGTCGCACGGTCCGAAGTTCCTTCTCGTGTAGCAGATCGTTCTGTATAAGTAATTTTTTGTTTTTTGTTCCAATTTTTCGCCAGAAATAGGCGATACTCGCAGCCAATACCAGTCCCGCACCTAAGGCCAGTTGCCACCAGCGGCTTTTGGCTATGGCAAGCTCCTGTTGCTTGTTTTTTGTTTCGAGCCGAAGGATACGGTTCTCTTTTTCAGTGGTTTGATATTGCTTTTCTAAGCTTAAAACTTTTGTGGCCAAATCCCTTTGATAGATCGAGTCCAAGAGCGTTGACGCTGTATCCAATTGCTCATAAGCCGATTTGTAATTTCTCAAGTGGTATTCCAACTGCGACATTTCATAATGGTGTAAAGCTATGCTTCTAAGCATGGGATAAGGTCGCTGCTGGTTTGATAGCTCTAAATAATGTTTGGCCAAGGCATAGTCGCCACGTTCTTTGTACAATAGATGAAGTTCGTAGTTGAGATCCATCAGCATATAATGATTGCCTAACTGTTCGGCAGAGGCGATTCCCTTGTGATAGCTTTGTAGGGCTTTTTGATAATCCTTTATATGTCTGAAATAGATCAACTTGGTGCGATAAAAGGCAGGGATAGCGGTTGAATGCGGAATGATCTTTACGAAGCATTGGGCACTGTCTATGTATATTTTAGCCTGTGCGTAATCCCGCAAAAGGACAGCGTTTTTAGCGCTTTTACTAAATATTTCCAGTTTATGTTCGCTCTGTCCAGGGAGGTTGCGTAATGTATGCAATGCTTTTTGGTAGTAATCAGCGGCACCGGCATAGTCTTGTACGTCTGCAAGTTGTATAGCCACATTTTGAAATTGGTAAGCAACCTGTGCACTGTCACCCGCCTGACGAGCATAAGGTAACGTTTTGGTCAGGATGGTATTCATAAACTCCTTACCCTTATCTTCCTTTTGCAGTACGACTCCGTAATTGTTCCACAATTTTGCCCGGTACCGAAAGCTTTTCTGTGACTGGTCTGTTGCTAATAAAGAATCCGCATGAAGGAACACTCTTTTTGCTTGTTCCTCGTCATAATCCATTAAGATATTGGCACGATAAAGTTGATACAAGCCCTGTTGAAAAGCAGTTGGAGATTTTCCCATCTGTTGGCGGGCTGCTTCCAGATATTTGTACGCCTTCACGGTATCGCGGTCACTCCAAAAGATGCTGACACCTAAAAGACCCTCTATTTTCAGTTCTGTTGTAGGAGCATTGCGAGCACTATTCAATAAACTGTCGGAATACTGCTGAACAGCATCCTGAGCCAAAGTGATATGAACACCGAACACACAGCATGTGACTATGCAGGCTATGAATAGTCTGAAAAATCGATTATGGTTCGTGTCTTTATTTTCCATTGTACATTTGCTTTTCCACTTAATTGAATGTTTTTTTTTGGTTATCTATCTATTAAATAGACCATCGTTTTTTTGGACGACAAGAGCCGGATAAACTATTCATCTATCGTTTCCAGAAGCTTGATAAAAACAGATACAACGACTTCATCAGTTGGAACATTATAAATAGCGTTCTCCTTCAAACTATAAATCCCGCTGCTAAATTCAGCACGCTGCCCATCTCCATCAATACGGTGGCTGGGGTCTATATAGGCTTCAAAATGCCAATTCCCTTTTTCATTGGCCTTCTTTTTCACCACAATAACATGATCTTTATAGGGTGCTTTAAGCAACCTTTGGTCTAAAACTTCTTCGTAATCTTTTAGTTCTTGCAATAACTCTTCTTTGGTTGTTTTCTCATGCTTGTCGTTGATATCCCAACCATGGGGAACCCCCTCAATATTTACCCATTCTTGATATACGCCTCCTCCTTGGTTATTTGGAGTGTTTTTTATCCAGGAGCAATTATATTCGTAACTGCCGACCCCATTTTGATAATCCCCGAATTTCCTAATCTCACTATTTTCAGATAATTCAAAACCGGGAAGTAAAACAAAATCAATTTCATCATTGATAGCCTGTACTGATTCAAAATATTTCAGACGCACTCCCTTGTTGTCACCTTCCTGAATGCTCTGTCCTTCATCGTTTTTCGAGCAAGAAAATAGTATTATACTGGAAATAACAATTGCAATAAATTTAGTTGAAAATCTCATGTTGTACATTTTTGTGGTTTGCGTCTTTATTTTCCTTTGCGCATTCGTTTTTTCGGCTTATTTGAATGTGTTTATTTGGTCATCAGCCCTTTCGGGGCCTCGCGCTCAAACCCTTGTTAGCAATAGGGAGTTCTTTTGTCATAACTTGTTCCATTCCCAAATTCCATATCTTAATTCGTCTGTAAGATTAAAGCCGCTAAGTTTTAATGTAAGTAAAATACTTCCCCTGTGATGTGCTTCGTGATGAATTAAATATCCTAACAATGGAACAACTCCCCGTTTGTTACCTTTTACTTTTCCGTTGTCTTCAATTCCTTTTTTCAATACTTCTGCGATTAAATCGGCTGACAGTCTTTCAGCATAGCAATAGTTTTAGTGTCTTCTGCTTTAATGGTTGTCAAATCTTTTACAAGTTCTCTGTTGAATTTTTCAAGTTTCCAGAAACGAATATTATAAATGTGAGCTAACTGATGACCAACACTTCCACCACCACGCTTTGAAGTTGTAAGGGTTAAAGCCTCTTCTGTTAGGTTGTCTAAAAGTTTTAAGTTGGTCCTGTGATTTATGAACCAAGTGTCTAAAATTTGTTGCTCTATTGCGGTCATTCGTTATCTTTATTTGTCGGGCTGCGCTGTCGTTAAACCTTGCTGCTATCTATCAAATTTAACCCCATTTTTTCCGATAGGCAAGCCTGAACCTTACTTTCTTGCCATTTCAAAATATATGATCAAAGATACGCGAGGCGTCTATTGGCCGCAATCCTCGAAAACAAGGATTTTGGATGGAGATAAAATAAAAATTGGGTTAACAAGAATGTACGGATGGGTCCTTTTCCCGTTTCGTTGTTATGCTGTAGGACGTAAACGGAGGCTGTTTAAGATCTGCTCCCAAAGGTTGAGTGCATCCTTATCATTAGAGAATGAGGAATGCACAGAGCCATCCTCCGTCCGCAAGCTCAGCCGCATGTAGGGATACTCCATCGATCCAGCTACACCGTATGTTTTCCATTCGAAATCATAGATCGCCTTACCGTTTTTCTTCATACGGCTTCTTGTCAGGCGCTCCCGGCCTTTGGCCTCGCCGATAGTACGGTTCCGGTTTTTCAACGTTTTCGTGTGGAAGTAATTGGCAACAGAAAGACCAAAAGGCAATGCCCGATTGGAAAAATCGCCGGGGTTATTGGTTACATACGATTCCAGGACAACCGTCACATCGGGATATCCAGCGAATCGCATAACGGCAGTGTACTCTTCCCGGTTGGGCTTGTTTGTCATGATCAATCCTTCATTGATGCAAAAGCCCGGCTCGGTAGGTATTTCCATGGGGGCAAGGTAGCGCAGTTCATCATAGCTGTTTCGTTGAACTTTTGCAGCCTTCATCCGCGATTCCTGAGTAGCGTTTCCCCGTGCGGTAAAAATGTAAAGCGTTTGGTGTTCTTCCAAATATTGAAACGTCTCATAGTTGTACACGTTTCTGCCGGCTGTGCTGCTCCAGGAAACCAACGTGATGTAGTCGCGTGCAATGGTGTCAGTACCCACCAGCATGGAGCCGCCTTGGTAGTGCGGTGTTTCATTTAATGCCTGTTGTCGGGCGGCAACCGTATCCAGGAACTGTGTAAACGATACGCCGGCCAGCGTATTAACCTTGGCGCCTTTCGTCATGTATTCAACTTCGACCTTTGTGCCTTTAGGTAGGTCGATGAGGTAGCGTCCCATACACCAAGTATCAAAATCGGTACGGGTCGTAAATTGAGCATGAGATTGGGATATACCAATCATCCATGCAAGAATTGTCGGTAGCCAGTATGTAAGCATATTTGTTCTGCCATATTTTTCCATTGCTTATAAATAACGTTGATTTTTATTGCACGGAAAGCCTTATCGTTATTGGAAGCGTACACCATGACCGCACCGGTTTGCCTTTTGTCGAGGCTGGTTTCCATCGGGGTGAGCGCTTCAATACGCGTATCGCTTCTTCTCCGGTACCATACCCGAGGTCGTTAAGTACTTCCACCTGGGTGATAGAACCATCCTTTTCTACAATAAAGCGCAATTTCACCCTGCCACTTACACCTTGTTTAACCGCTTGGTGTGGGTATTGATAATTACGTCCTATCCACTGCATGAAAGCGGCATATCCGCCGGGAGGCTCGGCCATGACCTCCACCGAGTCGGCAAACACGATTGCCTTAGCGGACGAACTATCGGGGTGCACCCTGATCTGCATTTGCTGGCGTGCCCGTACCGGACGTCCGTTAATCATGGCACTTCTCCATCGGGCTGATCCGGCTACGGCCTCCCGTATAGCCTCTTCCATAGCGGCTCCCAGTTTACTGCTTACCCGGATATCAGAAAGTTCGCCATTAGGTTCTACAACAAATTCAAGGAG
>JBEBVG010000170.1:0-5885 GCA_040392845.1 Sphingobacterium sp.
CTGTGATAAATCCTATATTTTTCATGACTTTAATACTAAATGAATTAAGCATTACTGTTATCACAACATAGGATTTACCCTTATTGTCTATTATAAAACACGTCCTTTTGTTGGTGTTTTCTAAATAGGACACTAAAACAGTAAAATTATTTTTGGTTTTTATCATATTATGATACGATAATCCCATCTGTTCATAGCCTGTGTCTAAACTTTTTTTTATTTTTTGTAGTGTGGTTAATGAAAGTGACTTCTTGTTGGGTATAGATTTAATATTAACCATATACCCATCACTATCAAAGTATTCTCCCGATAATTCATTTACTTTTAAAGGATTGATCTTGTTGGTTGTATTAGATCTGTTTTTCATAATTGATACCACATTATCCCTCTTTAGCAGGATTGCGTCTTCAATAACCGTGCTTTTAGCAATTTGTTTAAATGGCACTATCGCAGAATCATCTTGTGCATATATCCTAAAGATCATCAACTCGCTTATTGACAACAAGATAATAAGAATTCTGTAAAAATCTATTTTTTTCATTTTAAGCAAGACTACATCTCATACATAGAAGATACAGGATACGGGATTATTTCATAAATAAACAAAGCCCTTTATCCCTCTATTTGAAGGTGATGCTCTCCACCAATGTATCCACAAAAGCCTCTGCCATATCGATATCCTTCTTTTCAGTTGATTTAGCGCATATAGTACCACCTATGAAATAATTTCCCTCGTTATCTACTATAAAAAATTTTTTATTCATAAACGTTTTAGCATACGTTATAAGTACCTTAAAGTCTTTTAAGTTTTTTATAACAGAATAATAAGGAGCAGAATGGTAAGGCTCTCCTTTTGCTTCATATCCACTCTCTAGATTTTTCTTTACTATCGCAAGGTATTGATCTCGCATATATTCATTGGGTTGAGCGTACCTTCGTGACAAAATATTTATCAAAAGACCGTCCTTCGAGAAGTATTCTACGCTCAATTGGGTTTTCTTTCTGGATAATACAGTGCCTTTATATTTATTATTTAGAATATCCAAAGCTTCATCAATGCTTAATCGGGTAGCATTGTCAATAACACGGCTTTTGGCAACTTCATGAAAGGGTACAAAATCCTTACCTCGAATATAGGTCTGTTGTGCAAGAACAGAATGACTTAATGGCACTAATGCCAAGACAAACCAGCTAATAAAAATTATCCTTTTCATTTTACTCTCTATACATAGACGATGCAAAATACGGAACTATTCCATAAAGCGACAAAGCTCCATGCCCTCCTATTTAAAGGTAATACTGTTCAACAAACTATCGATAAAGATATGTGCTTTGGGACTATCCGTTTTTTTTATGCATATGCTCCCTCGTATCTGATACCTATTGTGATTATCTTGGATGGTAAAACTTTTATAATTGGATCTCGTCTTTAAATAATTCACCAACACCTTAAAATCGTTTACAGATTTGATTTCTGTGAAATAATCATTTGCTACAGTCCTGTCTAATGACCCGTCTCTATTGTACATAGATGAGGGGGTTCCTGCTAACTGTTCTTGTGTCAGATTTGCCTTGGGATAATTTACCGTAATCTCCCGTGGGATAATATTGACCAACATACTATCTATCCACCAATATTCTCCGATCATGTCATCGGCCGTCTGTCTGATGGTATTGGGATCGATCTCCAGAAGCTTTGTATTGGCCTGTTCCATTGTCAACCTCGGATACCCCTGTAATATGGAACTGTTTGCGATGGACAGCATAGAGATCACATTATGACCATCGATATACTTCTGTCCGTTTGATACATTCACGATCAGCATCAGTAGTGCTGTAATCAAACCTATATTTTTCATGACTTTCATATTAAATGAATTAAGGATTACATGGATTATTGGACGACACCTTGTCACTGGAGTTTAATTTCAGTTCTACATTACTGTCAGTGGAATTAACTCCTTGTCGCGTGAGGTTGATCGCATTACCATACATTTTCAGCAAAGCATATTCACCCCTTTCTTGATCGGAAGCTGAAGGATTTGAGCTCTCATAAGCATTGATATGGTTTAAATACGTCGCATTAGCCGAGGCATTATCAAAACCAGCCTGTAGCGTCTTATACGCAGCGGCATCTTTAATCGTTATCGTGTACACATATGAACTGGTAACAACAATAGCACTAAAATGCTTCGTATAGAAATCTACTTCGTCTGCGCCGATGTTGGGCATAGATTCCATTTGAGCCAGATTGACACCAACCATTGCATCCGAGGGACTGGGAGCTGATCCTGCCGGATGGTTATGCATGTGACCAATAGTATATCCGCCACTGGTATGAGAATCCCATGTGAAATTAGTAAACCAATTCGAGTTTGTTCCGTTGACAATACCGTTTCCAACATAAAATGTATTGTAGTTAGAATTATCAAGAACATAAAACTTATACCCCTTTTCAGATGATAGATTCTTAATTATATTTATTTCAGAAGAAACTGAGATCTTATTCTTTAACGCATTTGCTTTAGTTACAGCATCACATGGATCATTTTCTTTTTCTTCTGGTTCCTCCGGCCCCTCGGGATCCCCATAACATTCTTCCCAGTTTTCAGGAAAGTCACAATAATCCGGACCTTCCTCCTCTACCCATTCACAATCGTCATAACAATCCACTCCGATCACATCCTCACTACAGATCTCGTCCTCAGGGTTGTCGGGATCTTCCGGGTTGCCCACACATATCGTTTGTATGATGTCCTCGCATATTTCTATGCAATCCCAGTACCCGTCCGACATGATCGACATACCCCGGGACTCCTGACGCTTGGAAGCTGATTTGCCCTTGCCGCTATACTTCCGCACAGGCTAGCCATTCACTATGCGAATGATTACATTACCATTATTCAATTCCCTCCGCCAACATCACCCGTTCTTCATAGATGTTTTCTATAAATTGACTCATCGTTATATTTCGGCGAGGGTGGGCAGGATACTCTTTAGGGAGAGGGGATTTGAAATAAAAATCGTACGATCCTCCAACAATACCTTTACCAGGAATATAGACAAAGCGGTCTATTCCCCTTTCTGTCTCATAGCCATCCCTTGTACTCCAGTCATAAAATGTCCAAAATTGATAAGCCTGTTCATTTTTTATCGTAAACTTTCTGGACAGAAATTCACGCTTCATGCGTAATGGCTCGAAATTTATGGACAGTGCCCCAGGAATCATAGGAAAGTGATCCTTTGGGTAGCTTCGTTTGTACTCCTGCTCAAACTCTCGGATAGTTAACGTTCTCTGTCCCGTATCAATAGTACCAAATGGGCGGTTCAGATTCTCCGGATAACTCCTTATAGCAAAAAACTGCAATAGACACATATCAGCTACTTTCACTTGACCATCTTTCCTGACACCAAGCTTGATGTCATTCAGATACCGACTGAAATACGGTGCCACATGTACAATGGACAGTGATTTGTCCTTGAGCCGCAAAAGCTCTCCAAAACTTACCTCACGATAAGATATACTATCTAATGACGTCCAGCTTTCTTTACCAGAGAAGTTAGGCAAGACTGAAAAGACGATCAGGTCAGACTTGTTATATTCACTTAATGGCATCAGGTTAAACAACTCAACTCTCCCTTCTATTCCATATAGCAAGGAAGTTGATAAGTTATAATGCGTGTAGCTAAATTCTGTAGATATCTGTCGCGAATCCAAGTCCAGTATGAATACGCGTGGTTGTGCATAAATACCAATCGGCAATAAACACAACAGAAGATTAGTTAACACACTTCGTACCTTTGCTCTGCGTATTACTTGTTCTTTCATTAGCATTAACCTGTTGTTCATAAGGACTTAAATTTGTTGTTATTCCATATTTTGCCATAGCAACAGCATCATCCCATAATATATTGGGATTAAAAGACTGAATTGCTGATGCCAGATCATTAATATAGGGAGCCATGTTCACATGGTCAAATAGATATTTATAACTACCATCAATAGACACACTCTGATGATTTCCGTATAGGATCGCAAATTGTGACGCCCCCAATCTCACTTCTTCCGAATAAAAATAAGCGTGTAATGCCTCATGATACATAGTTGTCAAAATATATTCTTTGGTTGCACTTTTTAACATAGTTGAATCTAACAAAACTGTATAAAAATTAGCACTATTTTTATATGCCTTTCCATCTAAACCTGAATTAAATTGATTGAAATCAGCAGCTCCAAATTGAATATGAGAACCAGAGGGCCCACCAAATCTGTTTTGAATCAAATTAGCTATATTATTCTTTAAATTAGGAAGTTGTTGTAACAAACTTTGTGCACATGGATAACCTTGTAATGAGTCTATTATTTCATCATCTACTTCCCCTGGCTCCTCCGGCTCACCACCACCATAACACGTCTCATAGTTGATCGGATCGTCACAGAAGTCCGGTTCTTCAGGCTCCTCTGGATTTTCCACCCACTCACAGTCCTGATAACAATTCTCCGCGATCACATCTTCATAACAGGTCTCGTCTCCCGGATAGTCAGGATCTCCAGTGCCTCCGATACAAATCGTTCCGTATGCGGGTTCACACACGTCATTGCAGACCCACTCCCCACCGGACATCGTCGTCATACCCTTCGAAGACACCCGTCGGGCAAGCACCTGAGAATTTGGCACAGCGTGACGTCTCACCGGCCGTCCATCTACCACACGAACGATCCCTGTACGGCTACCCGTAGGCGTGAGGTACTCCAGATAGCCTGTATAATCTTCCAAACCGTACAGATGCAGGTGGCTCACATCGTAGTTATACTTTTCCAGATAGGGCCGGTCAGGGTGATAGCGTACGATCTTGGAGACAAAGGGCGAAGAAGCATTCTCCCGGAAGATCACCAAACGGTCAAAGATCGTCTTGAGCATAGTACGATCGGGCTTGTAGCCCAGACTGTCACGGCTAAAACTCAGCAACGAAACAATACGGTGCGTCGCATAAAAAGGAATTTCTACGACCTGCCTTTCTCCTTTCGCAGTCGTATGGGCTTTCTGCCACAGCAGATGAAATCTGGGGAGAGCTGCTGCCGGCTGCCTGTCTTTGGCCACACTCCCGACCGAAAGTTTCGAGAACCGGGACTGAAGGGAGTCCCTCATCTCTTTACGCAATGACTTGCTAAAGTGTTGTCTCGCTGCTTCGACAAGTCCCGAATCCTGTGAGACACTGAACATGGTCTCCTGACCATACTCATCAGTGATCCACTTGTTGCACGAAAAAACAAATAGCCCTACGACAAATAATAAAACAAAAAATGCTTTTTTTCTTGTCATAATAGGGTTTATTAAGTTAGTTTTTGACACGGATATACAAGTATACCTGTGTTTATGTTACCGTGAATATACACATTCTTTTTTTATTTACCAAAAGTTATTATTTTTTTGTTCGAAATTATAAAACGGATATTTATTTTTTTCTTGAAAACATAGGTGTTTATGTAAAAACGACACCTCATTTTATCTCCATGAGCAATCGCTGTACATCCTTCCTGATCATATCTACCCGTGCGGAAGGTACCTTGACCGGAAGCTCCATGATGGATTTGCCCCAATAGGATGCCTCCTCCTTCCGATCAGTCTCTATGTAGTAGGTAAATAAAGCAAAGCGGCTTTCAAAACGATTGGGCACCATGTATACGGATTTTAAAAATGTCCGTTCGGCTTCATCATGCCTTCCGACCTGATGGTAGCATGTGCCTAGCGACATATACATACGGTGTCCTACCCAATTAGGCAGTGCTTGCTCAAATATCTTGATCGCATCACCGAACCTCGTGACGGACATCATTATTTCCGCATAGTCACAGAGGAAAGTTACGTTTGTCTTCAAATAGG
>JBEBVG010000171.1:0-5827 GCA_040392845.1 Sphingobacterium sp.
GCGTTAATTAATTTTTTTTAAACAATTTAAATTTTATCTATTATGGCAAAGCCAGTACTATCATCAAAAATGGGTACCGAAGCAAGGTTGGTTCAGTACACCTCCAATGTGGTCAAAAAAACAAAGGAAAATGCAACGCTATTTCCTGATGCCACAGAGAAAGTAACGCTGTTGGAAACAGCGCTCGCAGATTACACGGCCTCTTTATCGGAAGCCGCCTTCAGGGACATGCGCCAGGTAGTCATCAAAAACCAGCAGGCGACCGTAGTAAAAGAACTGCTCTACGACCTGTCCCTACATGTTGAGTCTGTCGCCAAAGGGGATCCCAACATCCTGTTGGCAGCGGGTTTTATACCCAGCAAAGAACAGGCGGAAAGCATAGGGATATCGCCCAAGGCTAACGACCTGCGTGCAGTGGTCACCCACCCGGGGACAAATACGGTGCAACTGCGCGTCAACACCTGGCGTCCGGCGAGATTCTACCAATTTGAATTCCGCAAGGCAGATAGTCTCAACGAATGGACAAGGGTGCTTAGCACCAAATCGAGAGTAGCTATTTCTGATCTGGACTACCTGCAGGAATACGAGTTCCGTGTAACCTATCTCGGTAGTATCCCGACACCCAACTACAGCGACACGGTACGTTGTGTAGTGGTGTGACTCCCTTTTACCCGACCTGTTGCATGTCAGCAGGTCGGGTATTTCTTTTCAAGCCCCTCCTTTATAATTACCGTTATTTTTTTCGTATTTTTAAAAATATATAGCATGAAAACAATTACAATAGACCACCCACTTCGCTCCATCAGCTATAAGCTGCGGAAAAATTCTTTCCCGCTCAATACTGAAGCCCGGGCGTTGGACAGCTATCGACTGGCGCACGATCAGGTATGGCGCATGAAACGCCTGTTCGAACAGGAGAAAGGCGAAGTCCAGCTTGCCCTTATAGACCTTCACAAATTGGATGCAGAGCGGGAAGAATTAAACGAGATGCTTGGCTTTTATAAAGAGCAGGTCGACCTCTCCAGCGAAAACCTCCATATCGAAATGGACGTCAAGTTTCAGGTTGAAGTGCGGGACTTCTATAACAACGTGAACCGGCAACACAGCAAAGTGATACAGTTTTACGACATTATCGGCAGGCGCGACGCGGAATATATCGATATCACAGACACCTATTGCCGGGGAGAAAAACCTATTGATCCTTTACATTTCAAAGTCCTTGATTCAGTCTTCGAAAACTACAGTGATATGCAAGTGGATGTCGTTTCGCTTGATAAAGACCTGCAGCAGTTTCTCACGACGCTGCAAGAGGTCTATAACTTTCTGGACACCTATATCCAACACTATAACATATTGTACAAAGCCTACGGCACTATATTGCATAAAGCAGCACAGCTGACAAAGGATGTACAGGCGTTAAAACGCGTATGGGGAGAGTAAACAGAAAATATAGGATAGGTAGCTGTATTAATTTTAGTATTGTCCCGTATTCAACATCACTAATGTACATGCTTCTACCGCTTCAATACCTTGCTCCTCAAGTTTTTCCACCAGCTCCGGGTTTTCGGCTCCTGGATTGAATATGACACGCTTAGGCTTTGTGTTCAATATGTAATCATAATAGGGAGGTTGATTTCTGGGCCCTATATATAGCGTGATAGTATCGATATCCTCGTGAATGGCTTCGGGTGACTCTATAGCTACCCCCGCGACCTCACCTACCTTTCTACCCACATTCACAATAGGGTATCCTTTTCGTACGAGCTTGTTTGCGACCAAGTACGAATATCGTGCAGGGTTCGTACTGGCTCCTAATATTAAAGTTTTCTTCATATAGTAAATTATTGATATATTATATTGCGTTAATGATCAACAAATCCGCCATTCGCATCATACGCATTTTTCCTCAAAATAGGCATTTCTAAAATTTTATACAAATTATCAAGATTATTTAGACTGCCATTGACCATATTAGACAGCAATACGATCGTAATATCATTCGTCAAGTCTCGTACATAAAGATTCTTAAATCCATGCCACCATCCCGTATGATAAACGATCTTTGCGTTCGCCGGGGAGAAAGTTCTCCACCCGTATCCATAGCTGAAAAGTCCACGCTTGGCATCGCTTCTACCTACATAAGCAGAATCCAACAGCTCCTTCTTCAACAATCTCCCTTCCTTTAATGCAATATCTAATAGGTACATATCCTGTACAGTACTATAGATACCTTTATCACCAACAGGTCCATCAAGATAATCCTGTACCACAGAACGTCGCCATACACGGTCGTGTCCAACGACATCGGTAGGAATCTTATCATATTCTACTTTAGACAACACGGCAGTATTCTTCATTCCGGCAGGCTTAAAAACATGCTCAAGCATATAGTCTGAAAAGTGCGAACCTGTAACTTTCTCTACAATGGCTGCAAGAAGCATATAGTTCGAGTTGTTATAATGGAATCTACCGTCAGGTTTACCGTATCGCGCGGGCTTATGTGCGATGAGTAAATCCACCACATTCATATTGCTCATCCCCTTTTTCCTATCCGGCCATACCGTCTCAGCAAAATACACATAGTTTAGCAAACCCGATCGGTGTGTCAACAAGTGTTCAACCTTTATTCCTGGATAGGGGAAGTCTGGAAAAAACTCTTCCAGCTGCTGATCTAACCGGATTTTTCCTTGTTCGACAAGCTGTAAGACCGCCAAAGCGGTCATGGGCTTTGAAACAGAAGCCAACTCAAACCTTGAATCAATCTTAAGACTGTCCTTATGTAAGTAATCGGCCCATCCAAAAGTGTTCTGATAAATAATCTTACCTTTTTTTGCAACAAGTACATTTCCGTTAAACCCCAATCGTTTATGGAGATTTTGCATAAAAGCGTCGATGTGTTCATCAGCTTCCCGAGGGTTATATAATAAAGCAATACTATCTAAATCTGCTTGCTGTTTCTGTATCTGCTGTTGCTTCTTTTGGGCGTTAGAACAAGCAACGAATAAACAAAACAAGAGTTGAGTAAAAAGAAATAATGAAAACCGCACAAGCAATGGAGTTATTAATCAAACATAGCGTAAAAAAAGCCACTTTATCCCTATAAAGTGGCTTCTATATTCCTAATTATAACACGGATTTATGCCAACAAGCGAATAGGTGCTTCTAACAATCCTTTTAAAGTCTGCAAAAATTGAGCACCGGTAGCTCCATCTACAACTCTATGGTCACAGCCCAATGTCAATTTCATCACATTGCCTGGAACAACAGCACCATTTTTTACCACAGGAACCTGTTGAATTGCTCCAACAGATAAAATAGCTCCGTCTGGCGAATTGATAATAGATGTAAACTCATCAATACCAAACATACCCAAATTAGAAACTGTAAATGTAGATCCTTCCCAATCTGAAGGTTGTAATTTCTTAGCTTTTGCTTTACCTGCAAAGTCTTTCACTTCAGCTGAAATATGCGAAAGAGACTTGCCGTCTGCAAAACGTACTACAGGAACTAACAAGCCGTCTTCAACAGCAATGGCAACGCCTATATTCGTATGTTCATTAAACCTGATTTTATCTCCTCCCCATGATGAATTAACAGCTGGATGCTGTTTCAGAGCTATAGCAACAGCTTTGATCACAATATCATTGAAAGAAACTTTTACCGGAGCTACTTCATTGATCTGTGTCCGTGCTGCAATGGCATTATCCATATCTATACTTATCGTCAGATAGAAATGCGGTGCAGTAAACAAAGATTCGGACAATCTCCGTGCAATAGTCTTACGCATCTGCGAAACATTCACCTCGGTATACCGCTCTTCTCCAAAGTACTGTGGCAATGTGACAGTCTTCGCTTCCGGAGCGGCTGTAGCAGCAGAAGATGCTGCAGCTTTAGCTGTAGGCACGTAGTTTTCAACATCCTTCTTCACAATCCGCCCGCCATCTGCAGAACCTTGAACATCACTTAGATTAATACCTTTCTCTTTAGCAATTTTACGTGCCAGAGGAGAAGCCTTAACCCGTGAATCATCCGAAGATGCTTCCGATGTTGTTTCAGCAGGTGTATCCGATTTTGCTGAGGCCGTTGCAGTATCCGCTTTTTCTGCTGCTTTCTCTTCCGCAGCAGGTGCTGCCGGCTTTTGATTCAACAAAGGCGTCACGTCCGTTCCTTCCGGACCAACGATAGCAATAATATCATTTACTTTAGCCGCCTGTCCTGCCTCTACACCAACATACAACAATGTACCTTCAGCATATGCCGTCACCTCCATTGTCGCTTTATCTGTCTCGACATCAGCAATTGCGTCATCCGATTTAATAGTATCTCCTACCTTAAAATTCCACTGTGCAATTACCCCTTCTTTCATTGTATCACTCAAAAGAGGCATAGTAATCACCGTAACACCTAGATCCTCGGCAGAAACTGAAGCAGTTGAAGATTCTTGATCGGAGGAAGTCTTTGTTTCTTTATCTTCCTTTGGTTTATCAGCTTCTGGTTGTGAAGCCTCGTCACCGGATCCTTCCAATAAAGCTTTATAGTCTTCACCTTCTTCACCTAAAATGGCGATAACCGCATCGACAGCTACGGCTTCTCCTTCTTTAGGTCCTATATATAACAACGTACCTTCTTGGTACGATTCAAAGTCCATTGTCGCCTTATCGGTTTCCACTTCCGCTAAAAGGTCGCCTGAATCAACTTTATCTCCTACTTTTTTGTGCCATTTCGCGATAACTCCTTCTGTCATCGTATCGCTCATTTTCGGCATTTTTACTACTTCAGCCATGTATTTTTAGTAGATTAATTTTTGTTTTTTATTACTGTAAAATAAATCAATCCATAATGAAAGGATAGTCCTCCTGTACATAGATATCCTGATACAACTCTTCTACGCTTGGATATGGAGATTCCTCTGCAAACTTAACAGCGTCATCAACGATTTGTTTGACTTCAGTCTCTACTTTGTTGAACCATTCATCATCGGCATATTTATTTTCAAGAATTGCATGTTTCGTGCTTAAGATAGGGTCTCTGTCTTTGTACGATTCCAACTCTTCCTTTGTACGATATTTCGCAGGGTCAGACATAGAGTGACCTTTATAACGGTATGTACGAATCTCCAAAAAGGTAGGACCTTCGCCAGCGCGGGCACGTTGTACAGCTTCGTCCATCGCGGTATGTACTGCAACAGGATCCATACCATCTACCGGCATACTGGGCATATCAAAGGCCGAACCAATCTTGTAGATATCCTCCATATTGGTCGTGCGCTTTACCGAAGTTCCCATAGCATAGCCGTTATTTTCACAAACAAATATAACAGGCAATTTCCACAACATAGCCATATTAAAGGTCTCATTCAGCGATCCCTGACGCACTGCTCCATCCCCCATAAAACACACATTCACACTATCCTTACCCAAATATTTTTCGGCAAAAGCTATACCTGCACCTAAAGGTATCTGTCCGCCGACAATACCATGTCCTCCCATCATCTTATGCTCCTTGGAAAAAAAGTGCATGGATCCTCCTTTACCTTTCGAACAACCTGTTATCTTCCCATAAAGTTCAGCCATACAAGCATTTGCAGACACACCTTTAGCTAAAGCATGTGCATGGTCACGGTAAGATGTAATTACGGAATCATCCGGCCTGGTCGCCGATATCGTACCGGCCATTACCGCTTCCTGACCAATATATAAATGACAGAAACCGCGAATTTTTTGCTGCCCGTAGAGCTGACCGGCTTTCTCTTCAAATTTACGCATGAGGTACATGGATCTGTACCACTCCAGATATGTTTCTTTTGTTATAGGTGTTGCACTCATTT
>JBEBVG010000172.1:0-5790 GCA_040392845.1 Sphingobacterium sp.
ATATTTATCGTTCCCCGACCGTTGATAGGCATCGATCAGGACGTCCATAGCATGGGCGTTGGGCCAATAGTGAAAGGTAAGATCGGCACCTTCACTTTCATAATTAAAATATCCACCAGCGTCATTCCAAAAAGAAGCGATCAGCGCGTCGGATGTGGTATTGGCCACCGTAGACCAGTCCGCTACCGTTTCGCTGTCATATTTATATTCGTCTTCCAGTTTTTGACAGGATGATAGCAGGATACCGACACAAATAAATAACGAAATATATACTTTCATAGTCGTTCCTTTCTTAGTTTACAGTTACTGTATGTGTATACGGCTTATCGCCCTGCAGAATCACTTTTATTGTAGGTGATTTTTTGTCGACAGCATCGGCAAATTTCCATTTATCATCCCATTGAGTCACGTTCTCTATCCATTTGATGTAATAATATGAAGCAGGAGATTGAGCTGTTGGTCTCGAATCTGTTCCGTTCAGCGTGCCCAGTTGTACGGTTTTGTCCTGCCCGTCGTTGACGGTTAACTGAAATTTATAACGTTCATCAAACCATCCGCCCTGATCCTTAAAATTGACTGCACCTGAACCTGACCAGATACCTTTGCCTTCATAGTTCAAGTACCATAGCACCTTGTTTTCAGGAGAAAACCATAGTCCAAGTGTTTTTATTTCCGTAAATGCTGCCGTTGCTGTATTAAAGTCTACCTGGATCCGGAATACAGCTGTTTTGGATGCCGTGCCACTCTCATCGGTATTCGCTTCGGTAAGTTTCAAGGCGCCGTCCGCATAAAAAGCTCTAGGAGTACCTTGGGTTCTATCCACAAACTGATAGGTCTTTCCTGTTTCTAACCGAGCAAATATTTCATACTCTCCGGGAGCTGTCTGCTTGAAGGGCATGGCACTGGCTAATGTATTGCCCGCTTCACTTCCTTCTCCGGTAAGGAACAGTGTTTCGGGAATATCCACAAAACCATCGAGTGTCGTAATCGTCAGGCTTCGGACATTCGCAGACATGGCCGTATTAATTCCTCGTGATGCCACGATGGTCCATATTAATTCGCCGGTCTCTCCAGGGGCTATTCCTGCCATATTAGCGACACGGTTCAGTATACGGTGGGTAACGGTTGCTCCGTTGGAATATCCGTTATTGTCCGAGACTAATCTGTATAGCGGCTTCGCCAGATCGCCATCTTTTGCGGCAAATACAACCTCATACAGGGCAGCTCCTCCATCTTCAACCCGTACAGGCTCCCATTCAAAATAAACGGAAGATGTAGTCGAAGCCAAAATCTGGACAGACCGGTTATTAATGGGTTCATACAGCGTGTTTACCGCTGTAATATTTGCTTCTTTATAGTTCATATCGTCCGATCGGCATGAGGTCGTAAATACGAATAATGCCAATGAAGCGTAAAGTAGTGTTGTTAGCTTTTTCATAATCGTGATCATTTTGTTTATCATTAGTTTCCGTAGCCCGGATTGTTAGGTCTCAAATTGTCGTTAATATCCATTTCTGCTCTGGGCACAGACCAGAGGTAGTCCCTGTTTTCGTCAAATCTCCTGGTGTCCAGTTGAATATAGCTTGTGTTGTTATTGGCGAATTTAGCACCATGCACAATGCCATCCAGGTATTCTTTTCCAGCTTTCCAGCGGATGATATCGTAGTAGCGCAAGCCTTCTAGTGCCAGTTCGCTTCTTCTTTCATTGCGGATAATCTCACGCAGTTGAACTTGTGTAGCAGACGACGGGTAGGAGAGTGCCGCCGGATCTGTAAATCCAGCTCTTTCTCTTATCGCGCGTATGGTACTGTTCCATGTGGCTTCGTCGATACCCGTACTATTCAGCTCATTCTGTGCTTCGGCATACATCAATAATATATCGGCATAACGATACATGATGATATTCAAGCCCGACTGGTATTCGGTAACAACTGTCTGATCATAGTATTTTCGCATGTAATATCCCGTAGCGGTAGCATTGGAATTAGGACCGGCGTATACATCTATTCCACCTGTTCCGGGCCGGATAGAGATCGTTCGGGTCGTTCCATTAAAATCTGTCCATTCTCCGTTATGAAAGACGATCGTGGCAGCGAGCCGTGGGTCACGGTCTACATAGGGATTATTGTCATTGTATGTGCCATCTTCCGCTATGGTGCTTCCGTTGACGGTTATATAGCTGTCAACGAGTTCCTGCAAGGGTGCGTATGCATTTAAGCGGGCACCGGCCGATAGTGGAGCTGCATCATAATATTTGCTCCAGTATTTAACGGAAGGGACATAAGCATAATCCAGGATAACCTCCTGATTATATTCATTCGCAGCTTCGAACAAACCGGTATAGCTTGGAAACAGGCTATAGTTGCCAAATGTTCCTCCCTCATTGATCAGCTTATCACAATATTCGACAACTTTCCCCCAATTGCTCTCGTACAGATATACGCGAGCCTGAAAAGCTGCTGCCGCACCCTTGGTAATTCTGCCATTGTCTGCCGAAGAAAGCTGGTTGCGGCTGGGAAGCAGTGGAATGATCTCATCCAGCTCCTGGTGGATAAAGGATAAAACCAGTGCCTTCGGCGTGCGCGATATGACATGTGATTCGTCCAACGATATATCTTCGGTAAAGAAAGGCACGTCACCATAGAAGTTTACCAATCTAAAATAAATATGGGCTCTGATAAAACGGATCTCCGCTTTACGTCTTTCTTTAAGTTCTTCCGTCATATTGGGCACGATATCGATAAACTGTAAGAAAATATGACAAGTTTTGATACCGCCGTAAGCCCATTTCCATTCGGAAGCAAAAAGACTGAGAGATGGATCGGCAATACCATTGCGGATCGCCCGCTGATCGGTATTGGTGCGTCCTTCAAATACGTTATCACTCAACGCTTCGTCGTTCCACATTTTATCGGCAGAGTACATCTGATTATAAGCCATATTGACAATCATCTCAGCATTATCAGGAGATGTCCAAAAGTTGGCATCTGTAAAGTTATCCGTAGGCACCGGATCCATCGTATTACAGCTACCGAAAGCGAGCAATACTGTAACTATGCATACTTGCTTTATATATATTAATCTTTTCATCTGTTGTCCGTTAAAATTGAATATCTAAACCAAAACCGTAATACTTCAAGGTCGGATAATTACGTGCGCTGTTTGCACTTCCTCCCATATTGGAGTCAAATTCTGATGATTCGGGATCGATCCACGAATTCTTACTGAAAGTCAGTAGATTCTGTCCGTTAATAAATATCCGCGCACTACCTACACCGATTTTATTACTATATGCTTGCGGTAGGGTGTAACCCAGTTGAATATTTTTGAGTCGTGCGTATGCTCCGTCGAACATGTAGATGTCCGAGTCCCGGCCAAAGTTATTTGCCGTTGATGTAGATCCCGGGGCCGTGAGCCGTGGCCATGTGGCATCGGTATTTGTTTGACTCCAATAGTCCAATTGATGTTGATACATCACGTAAGAATAGTTGGAGTGGAAAGGCTCGACCAATTCGCCCCGTACCATCATATCACGTTTGGCAACACCTTGAAGCAGCATACTAAGATCAAATCCTTTGTAAGCTACATCATACGTAAAACCAAATGAAAGCCGTGGAAAACCGGAACCCAGTACATAGCGGTCCCGGGCATCAATGACTCCATCTAGGTTTCTGTCCGTATAACGTACATCACCGGGTCTGAGATCATCCGCTGTCATACCCACAGGCAGTGCAGCTGTCTCGATTTCCTGCATGCTTTGAAAGTAGCCATTGGTTTTATAACCATAATATGCTCTAAAAGGCACACCTACACGGATCAACTTGGTAATATTATCTGCCGAAGATATAAATTCATTATTGGGGTATTTAGTAACTTCATTAAAGGTATCACCAATATTACCACCGACACGATGTTTGGCATTACCGGTATCAAAACGATAGTTTGCCGAAAATTCCCATCCACGATTGACCATCTCGCCCACATTCAATTGCCCTAACTCAGTTCCAAATACTGTCGGAATAATGGGCGGTGTTAGGATATCGACTGTTTTGTTATTGAAGTAATCGACATTGACATTCAGCCGGTGGTTGAAAAATGTCAAATCTGCCCCTATATTAAAAGACTTTGTCGTCTCCCAGGAGATGGTTTCATTGCCATAGCGGAATCCTGCACCAGCTACACTTTCATTATCAAACCCATAAGAGTTAGGATACGCATTATATACCGTCAGATATTGATAATTATCAATATTCTGGTTTCCCAGATGTCCGTATGTTCCCCGGATTTTCAGGTCACCTACTTTGTCTCTGTATCCTGCCATAAACAGCTCATCAGACAATCGCCATCCTAGAGAGACCGAAGGAAAAAAGCTCCATCTGTTTTCTTTTAAAAACTTCGATGAACCGTCATAGCGGAAGCTACCTTCTATAAAATATTTTTGATCGTAAGAATAGCCCAACCGTCCAAACAGCGAGTTCAAACTGGTCTCTGTAGTCTGCTGGGGAGAAACATAACTGTCGGGCAATATCTCTGTTTCAGTAACGGGAATACCCAGAATAGGGTCTGTCAGGCGAAGCTTGATTTCATTCGCACGACGCGTATAGGACTCATTACTGGCACCAAACAAACCATTCACCTGGTGTTTGTCGAATGTTTTATCATAATCTAACAAGAGTTGATAGTTCAGCAGGTACGTCTTTTCATTGTAATCTTCTGTATTCCGTTGACTATTGGCAAAAACGAGAGGATTGGCAGCATCGGGGCTTCCATAAAGAGGGATTTGCAAACGCCTCGTATAACGATGGTTGGAAAACAAATCCGCACCGAATACGCCTCTGAGTTTCAATCCGTCAATGATTTTGGCATCCAATCCAAGATTGACATTAAAATAATCATTATCCGAGTCAATGCTTCCGCCTTCGCGAAGTTCAGCCAGCGGATTCTGATCAGTTAATGCGTCATTGACCAGATACTTTCCGTTATCTGCCTGCATACGATAATAATAGTAGGGGGGAACCCTTGATGAATTGATAATTGCATTACTGGCTGTCGACGCTTTGTTATTGTTTCGGGCATAATTCAGGATACCGCTGATCTTTATATGATCGTTGATGTCTGAAGTCACATTAGTTCTCAGATTATAGCGTTGTATCCCAAAATCTCCGACAAAATTACTCTCCTGGTCGTAAAATCCACCCGAAAACAGGTAAGTCGTGTTGTCACTACCACCGCTCAGCGTAACATTGTAATTTTGCTGAAGACCATCTTTCAGAATGACGTCATAGTTCCACTCTTCCTCAGCCTGATGATCGTAGAGATCCCGGATCTGCTCCGGTGTGTACTGTGGTTGAGCTCCCGTATTGGTCAGGGCAAGGTTTTTCAAAGTAGCATTTTGATAGCCTTTCACGGGCCTGAACAGAATTTCAGGTGTCTGGAGACCTGTCTGCGTACTAAGACGAAGTGTAGGTTTTTGATTTTTCTTTCCTTTTTTGGTGGTGACCAAGAGCACGCCGTTGGCGCTTCGGGAGCCGTATATAGCTGCTGTACCGGCATCTTTCAATACGGATGCACTTTCGATGTCATTAGGATTCAGCCTATTCAAGCTCGCTCCGTCAGACACCAATCCATCGATCACGATCAGCGGGGAATTATTGTTCATAGTACCTATACCGCGGATATTAAAGTTCATATCGTTGGCATTAGGGTTCATGCTTCGTTGCTGAATATTCAGACTAGGCATAGTCCCCTGCAGTGCCTGTGTCAGGTTGGTGACCGGCCTGTTTTCTATGA
>JBEBVG010000173.1:0-5772 GCA_040392845.1 Sphingobacterium sp.
ATAGATACATGTCTTGTGGGTAACGCCTATTTCCTGTTGGCATTTGCTCGGACATACCATTCTTATAATTTGTCCACATGGTATTGAAGTCGTCTGATATTCCATATTCTGTATAATGCGGTGCCGATGGAATGAAAGTAATCCTGTTTATTTTATTGAGGTCGATCATGGCACTGAGATTCAGATACTTGTTGAATTCCAACATGATTTCTTTTTGCAGAGCCCTAAAATCAATGCCAAAAGCTGTATTGAAATACTTTACAACAATCTCTTCCTTGCGTTTGAGTTTGGTTTGTGCGTCGGCTGGAGCAGAAGCAACGTAGCTGTCAAACCAGCCCTGTCCCATAACCAATAGGTGGGCAGCCATCTCCGCAAAATCTTCGGTATATACCATTCTCGCATATCTGCTGACAAACCCTAAGCTTTTTGCAACCGCTTCTGTGTTTTGTGAATTTGTCCAATCTGAATAATAATCTGCTTTTGTTACTTCTGTGAATTCTGTTGGAATAATGACATTCTGATTCAGAATATGTGTAAACTCGTGGTGTATAGTTCTTAATTTACGCTTTACGCCGTTGTCACTATTGACGTCATATACATTAAAATTGTTTACATCATACAAAGTAACCTGTCTACCGGCATCTGCTGTCCCCAAGACCACAGAATTATTGGAATTGTACAATACAGATCCAAACAGCACATATTGCTTTGGACAATAGGTTTTGATAAACTTTACACCAGCCACACGTTCATATGGCTTTATGTAACAATTCAAAACGGCCTCCATCATCGGTTTTACGCGATCCAATTTTGGGGGAGCAACGTCTCTGGCGACCTCTGTTAGGTTTCTGTTGAAGCGGTACAACACTTCGATATTATAAACTTTTTGAAAGGTTTCTTTCAACCAAATATCTACTTCGTTGGGTTCAGCAGTATCTGTATTGTACTGTGACATATCTACCTTTAGCAACTCATTTTTATTACATGACCATAATAAAGCCAAAGGGAGCAAGATCAGAATCAATATATTCTTTTTCATAGCTTATGTTTTTACTATCTTGGATTACGTGTTATACCATTGTTAATGGCTTCCTGAGGTATCTGGAAAACCCTTCTTTTGTCTCCTGCTTCCAGATACGTAAAGGTTTCTGTGCCGTCTGAATCGAGATGGTTATGCTTCACGGTCAGTTGGTGCCTTAGTATATCCATCCAACGAATGCCTTCCTGCATAAATTCTTTCCTTTTGGCATGGAGCAAAGCTTCGATCAAAGCTTGTTTGTCATCGCTGACCTCGAAGTAGTCTTTCGCCTTCTGTATAGTCAAACCATGTGTAGTCGCATTATAGCTGGCTATCCTTGTACTGGCAAAATCATTCAGATCTTTAAGAGCCAATGTATACTGCTCTTTTTGGATATATGCTTCGGCTCGGTTCAAAAGCGCTTCATCCGCTGTCAGTATAGGGGCCATGATATAAGCTACCCCTATTCCAGCCTGTACATTTGTGTAGAAGAAAGTCTCGTGAAACTTGTTGGTGGTATAATTAGGAGCTGACCAGACACCATTTTTTTGGAGAAAAGGTGCCCCAAATACGGTGGAGGAGGTGTAAAAATTCTTTACATTTTCACCAAATCCGTATCTCGCACCCCCATTATATGAAAGCCGCTGCTCAAAGGAATAGGTATTGGCCAATAAGATATTCCACGATTTGTCCGCTTTGGTATATTCAACATTATATTCATTATAAGAAAGCGGATTCAATACGGTTACATACTGGCGAATATTGGTGACAAAATTGTTTTCGGGGTACATGGCGGACGAATGTTCGATCACTCTGTCCCAATCTCCTTTGAACAGATAAAATCGTGCAGCGAAAGCGTTGGCTGCCTGCTCCGTAAAATGGTAATGAGGTATCTTGAAATTCGCTCCTTTGATTAGCCTTAAACCTTCCTTAAGGTCTTCTTCTATCTGTTTGTAAGTGTCAGCAACAGTTCCGCGATCATATACAGGACTTACAGTAATTTCGGGTTTTAACGGATAAGGGATACCTGGCGAATTATTGCTTCCTTCTCTATCGTAAGGCTCGCTGAAAAACACGGATAACATAAAAGCACTATATGCCCGACATAACAATGCTTCTCCTTTGAAATGATTGACCGTTGCCCCTTGTTCGGTAACCTGTCCTTGAAAATCATTGGTCTCAATGGATTCCAGAGCTTGATTGGCTGCTGCAATAGCCCGATAGCACGCATACCAATATTCTGCTGGCGTACCGTTCCCTCGTTCCAACATCTCTCGCCAGTGATATAGTCCTATATAAGGCTCATTGTTATGCTCGGCAAACTGCATACTTTTATCTTCTACATTGTCTGAGGCGACCTCCGCGAAGGTAAAATAATGTCTATCGGGATAAGCGCTTACCAATAATTGGGACAGCTTATTGATATCGACAATTTCTGTACGCATATCGGGATCAACGCTGAGAAATTTTTCACAGCTCGTTGTTGACACAATCAATCCTGCTGTGATACAACTAAGGTATATATATTTAGATATTTTCATTATTAATCTGTATTAATTAAAACCCTAATTTTAACGATAATGTGTACTGCTTGGGTATAGGCATTGCTACCCCTCCATTGTTGAAAAATTCGGGATCGGCACCGTTCAGTTTTTTGTCAGCATATAATAGAGCAATGTTATTGCCCACTAACGCAATCTGTGCATTGTTGAATCTAAATCTATTTACCAGCTCTTTGGGAAGTTGGTAGGATAGAGAAATATTTTTTAACCGTATAAAATCTCCTTTGGCAACCCGTTGATCAGAATAGCTGTATACATTGTACGGATATGGTGCAGTAGTCGAACCACCACCAGGCCGTACGATACTGTTGTTCCTGTCGAAAGCATCGAGCAAGGATGGTATATTGGTAAATTTTTCGTCCCCCGGCATGACCCAACGATTGATAAATTCTTTGCTGATCGAACTAAAATCAGAATATGTAGCAGAATAGATGGGCTGCAGACGGACATAATTGCCTGTTGCAAAAGTAAGCAGTGTCGATAGTGTAAAACCCTTGTAAACGAATTGATTATAAAAACCTCCTGTAAACGTAGGATCTACGGGGCCGTGATATGTCAAGTGCTTAACATCCGTGGTATTTTGAAGGTATATATAGGGTTCATTCCTCGCCCCGTCTGTACCTATATAAGTTGGATAACCATAGATCGGATCCAAACCATCAAATGTCACTGAAAACAGACCTCGCTGTGCATATCCCTTCATCGCTGCTCCCTCGGCGCGTACCAATGTCCATATATTAGGATTGATGTCCAATTCAGTAACCTTATTCTTGTTCAGTGCAAAGTTGAACTGTGTTCTCCAACGAAAACCATCTGGTTTATTGATAGGATTTCCGGCAATCGTAAACTCAAATCCATGGGCTTCCATTTTACCGTAGTTTGCTAGTTTAGTGCTCTGTCCGCCTACTCCTGAGGTCGGTCTATTACCCAACAGGTCAAATATATCACGCTTGTAATAATCTACCGTCACATTAACCCTATCGTTGAAAAAACCCAGATCTCCTCCGATATTGAATTCAAAAAGTTTTTCCCAAGTCAGTTCCGAATTTGCCAGGCTTGAAATATATACCATGGTTTCTTTTTCCGTATCGTAAGGTCTGTATGTGATCCTATTGTAATACAAGGTACTGGTATTACTTGCATTCCCCATATTGGCTACCAAACCATATGTCCCCCGTACTCTGGCCGAACTTAGCACTTCGTTTTGTGGATAGAAACTTTCTTGATCGATATTCCAGGCTCCTGAAAGGTTCCAGGTCGGCAACCATCTGGCTGAACTAACCGCTCCCATCCTGTTGGATCCATCGTATCGAACAGTACCGTTAAATGAATACCTGTCTTTGTAGTTGTAAGCTCCCCGGAACATAAACGCGGCATTTCGTTCCTTGCCATAGCCCATTCCAAAATAAGGATCAGCAGCTTCTATTATTTTCTTGAAATATAGATAATTTGGATTAACCAGCCCACTGCTTGAATATTGGTATCCTACACCATCAAAATTATAGAAATCACGATCAGTGTACCTGATCTCCATAGATCCGAAAAAATTGAATTTGTGATCGTCCAGAATGGCCAGATCATATTCCAGATTTTGCCTGAAGTAATAATTCTTGATCTCATTGTTGGTAGGGTTGAAAAAACCTCCTTCGGGCAAAACAACAACAGCTGGATTATTAGGAAAATCCGGGTTTTCATATAAGAAGATGTTATCCCCATTCACTATAGCATTCGTATTTGCCCGAAATGCTTCGGCCATATTGGACTTGTCCAATGCAAAGTGCTTTCTATCCGACATGGCATATCTATAAGCACCGTCTACCGAATAGGTCAACGTAGGAATAATCTTATATTTGATCCCTCCCTGTAATTTGAGATCCAACATCCTCAAAGTCAAATAATTTGTGTTCAACTCATTAATAATGTTAAAAGGAGCATAATTACGTATAAAGTATTCTAAATCACCCTGTTCGTCATAAGGTGTTATCAACCGGCTTGTATTCAAAGCATATGAATATGGGTTGATATCAAAATCTCGGGTATAAGTCCCGAATACCGGATCAGATTCTCTGGTCAATGTACCTGGTGCCTTTTGGTCACGGATAGATGTGTTGGCCAATAATTCGGCACTCAATTTATCACTCAGTTTGATATTTGTACGTAGGTTTCCTGTAAAACGTTTGACCTTGTCCCCTATAGTCTGACCATTGTCATGTGTCATGCTTGTGGAGAAATAATTCTGAGCTTTACTGGTTCCCGTCATTACACTGAGTGAGTGCTCCTGCAATAACGAGTTTTTAAACAAAACATCGAACCAGTCGGTGTTTGCTTGGGCATATCTTCCCAAGAAGTTTAATTTTTCTTCAGGTGTATTGTTTAGCGCATAAGAATCTGTTGCTTCATCGTATATATACATGAGGTTGTACATCTTGTTGAAGATTCCTCCATGCCTTAAGTTGGCCATTGATGCGTGTGAGTAATATCCTTTGTTTTCCAATTCCATCAAAACAGACATCTGCTCAGCAGAATTCATGATGTCAAATTGGTTATAATTAGGCTTTAGGTATGTTGTAAACGTACCAGAATAATTGATGTTGGCCATGCCATCGGTATTCCGACCTTTTTTGGTCGTCACGACGATCACCCCATTCATAGCACGTGCACCATACATGGCTGTAGCTGCTGCATCTTTCAATATTGTGAACGATTCGATATCGTCGGGATTGAGCCCTGCAACCGAAGAACCTAATAGGGTATTGGCATCGCCGGTAGACAATGCTTCATTGGAAATATTGACCATATCTTCCATGATAATTCCATCTATCACCCATAGCGGTTTGTTGTCTCCAGACAATGATGTTGCACCTCGCACACGAACTTTTGGTGCTGCTCCAAATGTGCCTGATACATTCTGTACAGAAACTCCCGCGGCTTGGCCTTCCAACATCCGTGTAATGTCCGGTACCCCTGAACGTTCGGCGTCTTTTGCATTGACTTTGGAACTGGATCCTGTAAAGAATTTCCTGTCAATATTCTGGTATCCCGTAGCTACGACATCGACAGCTTCGATAGAGGTTTCGTCCTCTGTAAGAATGACTGTAATCTCTTTGCGAGAGTTGAGATTTACTTCCTGTTCTTTGTATCCTATGTACCGTATCTCCAAAGTAGAATTAGGTTCTGCCGTGATCCGGAATC
>JBEBVG010000174.1:0-5756 GCA_040392845.1 Sphingobacterium sp.
ATGAATATATTAAAATTTATAACGGCGGGATCGGTAGATGATGGTAAGAGTACACTGATAGGTCGCTTACTATACGATACAAATTCTATTTTGGACGACCAGCTGGAAGCTATCCAGAAAGCAAACCGTAAGAACGACGACGGAACGGTAGATCTGGCTATTCTGACCGACGGGTTGAAGGCGGAGCGCGAGCAAGGTATTACCATTGATGTCGCCTACAAATACTTCCAGACCGAGCAACGTAAGTTTATCATTGCCGATGCACCCGGTCATATCCAATACACGCGGAATATGATCACCGGCGCGTCCAACTCGGATTTGATTATCATTTTGGTCGATGCACGTAAAGGAGTTATCGAACAAACGAAGCGTCATTCTTTTATTGCTAAACTATTGGCATTGAAGCAGGTGCTTGTCTGCGTCAATAAAATGGATATGGTAGACTATGAGCAGGCCGTATTCGAAAATATCAAGACAGATTATGAAAAGCTAGCACGTAATCTACAACTTGAACATGTAGATTTCATTCCGGTATCGGCACTAAAAGGAGATAATATTGTTACGAAATCGGATCGCATTTCATGGTATACAGGACCTACACTGCTTGATTATCTCGAAAATGTTGAGTTTGAGGAAAAGAACAATTCTTCGTGGCGCTTTCCTGTACAGTGGGTCATCCGGCCTCAAACTGCAGAATTGCCGGATTATAGAGGTTATGCCGGAAGAGTGTTAGGAGAGGGGTTGACAGTAGGAGATGAAGTTATTGTATTGCCTAGCGGCGTCCGGAGTTCCATAAAAAGTATCGAACTGGATCAAACCGAGCTGGATGCTGCACATAATGGCCAATCCGTGATCTTACACCTGAGCGACGATATTGACATTTCCCGTGGTGATTTTATCGTAAGTGCTGCCCATGCAGCCCATGCAGAGCGCTCATTTGAAGCCAATATCAGTTGGTTCGAAAATAAAGCACTGGATACCAACCAGGTCTATTTACTACAAAATCACAGTAAGCTGACCAAAATCAAAATCCCTGAAATCCTGTATAAGTTTGACGTCAATACACAGGAACGGATTTATGATGAAGATATTCGCTTGAATGATATCGGCCGTATTGTTGTTAAAGCAGCTGATGAGGTCGTATTTGATCTCAACCGGGATTTCCCTGAAAATGCCCGGGCGATTATCGTTGACCCGCGTAATAACCTGACTGTTGGTGCATTGATCGTAGAAGATTTCGCATAATTTGTCGGAAGAGACACTATTGTACAAAAAGATTGCTATGACAAAGCAATCTTTTTTTGTTATCGGAAATAAAGAGTAGAAGGAGTTTGTATAATTTCTATTTAACATAATGTAGATTATATAACGACACGGTAATATAAAAGTCTTAATTCCTTTTTTTAGTCCTGCTACAAGAAATAAATTACGTATTTTGCGTGTAAAATCAAGGGTGATGTCGAGTAACGCAGATAAAGCTATCCGGACAGCATATTTTAGTATCATTGGCAACTTCGGTTTGGCTATTGGGAAATGGTTAGCGGGTTTTTTCGGAAATTCGTTTGCTTTAATTGCAGACGCCATCGAATCAACGACAGATATTTTTGCATCGGTTCTTGTGCTATTAGGTATTAAATATTCCAAGCGTCCTGCAGATGATACACATCCTTATGGACATGGCCGTATCGAGCCGCTGATTACATTCGTTGTCGTTATATTTCTGGTTATATCGGCGACGGTCATCGCCTACCAGAGTATCCTCAATTTAAGGACACCACACGAACCTCCCAAAGCCTGGACATTAATTGTATTAGGTGTCATCATTTTATGGAAAGAAGCTTCTTACCAGGTTGTTATCCGGAAAAGTAAAGCTTTAAATAGCAGTTCGCTCAAGGCCGACGCTTGGCACCACCGTAGTGACGCCATTACATCCGTAGCAGCATTTATAGGGATCTCCGTCGCACTCTGGCTAGGTGAAGGATATGAATATGCCGACGATTGGGCTGCCCTAGTTGCCTCAGCCTTTATTCTATACAATTGTTATCGTATTTTCCGCCCTGCCTTGGGCGAAATTATGGATGAAAATCTATACGATCCTTTAGTAGATAAAATCAAGCAAAAATCACTGAAGGTCGATGGTGTATTAGATACTGAGAAATGCTTCGTCCGAAAAATAGGCATGTCCTTTATTGTGGATATCCATGCTGTAGTCGATCCTCATTTGAGTGTTCGCCAGGGACACGATATTGCGCATGCTTTGAAAGACTATTTAATGGACCACATACCCAATATATCCAATGTATTTGTACATGTCGAACCTTTTGAAGGCGAGAGGATAACAAATTGACAATTACAGTTGCAAATAATTGCAATAATTTAACGCAACTAGCATATTCCATATATTTTTATTAGATTTGCAGACCTTTATATCAAAAGTTTATAAATAACAATGCTATCTCTTAAAAATTTCATCAAAAACGTAGAGCTCCACAATCCACATGAGCCAGAGTTTTTACAAGCAGTGACCGAAGTTGCTGAAGATATTATCCCTTATGTCAACGAACACTTTCCGGAGTTTGAATCGTTAAAAATCCTGGAACGTATCGTTGAGCCCGAAAGAGCTGTTTCCTTTCGCGTAGCCTGGTTGGATGACAATAACGAGATCCAGGTCAACAGAGGCTATCGGGTACAGATGAACAGTGCCATAGGTCCCTACAAAGGTGGACTACGGTTCTCTCCCACAGTAAATCTAAGCATTTTGAAGTTTTTGGCATTCGAGCAGGTATTCAAGAATTCATTGACAAGTTTACCTATCGGCGGTGGCAAAGGCGGATCAGATTTCGATCCTAAAGGAAAATCTGACAATGAGATCATGCGTTTTTGCCAATCTTTTATGACTGAGCTTTACCGCCATATCGGCGCGGAGACAGATGTACCTGCGGGAGATATTGGTGTAGGTTCACGGGAAATCGGTTATTTATTTGGCCAATACAAGCGCATACAGAACAACTTCACAGGTGTATTGACAGGTAAGGGCGTCAATTGGGGTGGCTCTTATATCAGACCTGAAGCAACCGGGTACGGGCTCTTATACTTCGTAGAGTGTATTTACGATTTCAATGATGAATCGCTGGAAGGTAAAGTAGTAACGATATCAGGAGCCGGAAATGTGGCTTATTTCGCTGCAGAGAAAGCCATTGCCTTAGGTGCAAAAGTAATTACATTATCCAATAGCCAGGGTACGATATACGATAAGGAAGGATTGACACTGGAGAAGCTTGCTTATATCGAGACATTGGGTAGAGATCTTCACAAATATCCACGGAAGTTTAAGTCTGCCACCTACCATGAAGGCGAGAAACCCTGGCAGTTTAAATGTGATATAGCCTTACCATGTGCTACACAAAATGAGCTTGATGAAGCCGACGCGAAGAAATTAGTAAAAAATGGCTGTAAGTGTATTGCAGAAGGCGCCAACATGCCATCTACTGCCGAAGCCATTAAAGTATTTCATAAAGCTAAAGTACACTTTGCACCAGGCAAGGCAGCAAATGCCGGCGGTGTTGCAGTGTCGGGCCTTGAAATGTCTCAAAACTCTATCCGCCAACAATGGCCAACAGGTAAAGTGGATAGCCGTTTGAAAGCCATCATGGAGAATATCCATAAAACATGTGTGAAATACGGTAAAGAGGATAACGGCTACATCAACTATTTGCGGGGAGCCAATGTCGGTGGTTTCATCAAAGTGGCGAATGCCATGAAGGCGCAGGGCGTGGTATAGTATATGAGAGCACTCGCTGAACTTCCACATCCGGACTGTAAGATTTCAATTTTCGGAATGAACCAGAAGTTCATCATCAAATTTGAACAAGGTAACCTGGAACAGTCTTTTAAGATTGCCGAAATAGATATTATCGGTGGTGTGAACGGTGTGTTTGAGTTACTGGATGAGAAGTTCATCACCCTCGTCTTAGAAAATTTTGACCGTATGCGTAAAGATTTTATCGCGGCATACGACCGGACGAATTAAGAAGAGTATTTTAAACCGCCTCTTCCCTAACGCGGGAGAGGCGGTTTGATTGTTTAGGGGATGGAGCTATGGTTTTTTTCTGAACCTGCGCAGCAGAGCACTACTCAGGTACGATACCACTGTCCCTATCACAGCCATCAGCACTGTCTGTGCAATGTCACCCAGCGAAATGGAAGCCCAGATCGAGCATACCGTACCACCTAGCGTGCCAATACGCATCTCATTGATCTTCATACGGCTCTCCCTCCTTCCTGCTCCTGTTCCTTGTTCACCATCTCTTTTTCCAAAGCATCTTCGTCGTCGATGACGGATTCGATGATCCCTAACCCTAGCGCTACATACTTAATGATGCTGAGTGCTTTGGCAGGCAGCTTGACGGGAGCCAACAGTACGACCTGTACTGCACGGCTTATTGTTCTGATAATTTTCTTCATGCTGTTTTTTTCTTTTTTTCTGCATACTCATTGCTAATAATTATTTCCGCCTCGTCCTGTGACACGGCCTGTATCAGCAGTGCATATAAGCGTTTATAGGCCGGTGCTGACTTCCGGAGCACATAATCCTTATCGTTGTCTACGATATAGCGATCGCCGACCAACAGGCAGCCCGACGTATTACCGATGTCGTTGCCGATATGGATATAGACATACGAGAACTCGGGGATATGCATGATTTCGATCATGCCCCGGTGCATATTGGGATAGTCCCGTTTATACCGGCTGTTCATTCCGCCGTACCTGTTGAGGCCCAATCTGTAAGTACCCGCCGGTATGGCCGTTACCCCGCTTTCCTTCTTCTCCCGCACGGCATCTTCCAGCCCATAGCATATAAACTCACCGTCCACATAGATTTCCGACAGGGTACTCTCCTTCCCCTGTTTGGTACGTTTTACCTGGATCTTCATTTTTTAAGATTAAACTGTTAAAGAATAATGCGCATACCACGATACGTTTATCGCGGTACGCGCATCTAAAAACTACCTGGCCATAAGTGAGGCTACCTCCGACCAATCGCCGATACCCTTTTTATTGCGGGCCCGTACACGCATGTAGTATGTACGACCGGGAACGGTAACCGCGTACACATTGGCCTTGCTGGACCCCGTCTGAAAAGTCTCCTTCCAATCGGGCTGCCCGTCGTCATCCAGGGAGTCCGCGATCTCATACTCATAGAGCAACGCTTCCTTCAGACTGTCGAATCTCACCTGCATCTGTCCGCGCTGTTTGCCGTCGGACAATTTCGCTCCGGTTCCCTGCCCCGGTGACTCCGAAGGCTTCTGATCGGCTTCCAACAACAGACCGGAACTTAACAGCAGCGAATGCGAACCCTTACCCAGCTTATTGACATAGAAGGCAATGTCTTTCAGACTCTCCGCCACCACGCCCTTGGCATCGTTCTTCTCCGCGATTTCCAACCGGCTGCCGCCCCGGCTGGCCTTTTGCCACTTGCTCCGGAAGTCCAGTACCTGGGCTTCCAGATCGGCAAGTGCCACCGGCAGATCAGTAAAAGTTGTATGTCCTTCCATACAGTCCAGGACTTTACCTGTCAGGGTATTCAGTTCATCATCGTTTAACCCTGAATAATCGAGAATTAACTTTTTCTTTCTCATTGTTTTCAATTTTGTGGGATTGCTCCCGTTTTACATTTTGTTTATTTCGCTCCGCAACACTCCGGATTGCTGCGGTGAGACAAACATATCCCTACAATTGCGCGGTAATTAAAAACC
>JBEBVG010000175.1:0-5755 GCA_040392845.1 Sphingobacterium sp.
GATCTATCTATGGTAGATTGGGTCAACGTGAGGGCATTTGAAAATGGGTTGACAGTCGGCCCCGGAGCACCTCTTGGCCAACCTTCACCTTATCAATTTATGGTTGACGGAGCAAATATCTGGCTGAATAGCCACGGTATTCCAGCCGATAAGATTGTCATCGGTATACCAGCTTTTGGATTGAGGTATGATGCCTTGGATGACGACGGAAATAACCTGGGCTGGGGTTCGTATGGTTATATGCCCTATAGTGAAATATTGGCGGCAGATGCAACTGCTTCTGAAAAAGAGCACATTCCGACCATAGCGAAAGGCGTGTTCTATAATGGTATACCGTTAGTCAAGGAGAAAGCAGCTTACATACGAGATCACAATTTCAAGGGAGCTTACCTTTGGGCGGGCGACTATGATGTCTTGGGTGAAAAGTCATTGATGAAAGCCTTATACGACACCTTGCACGAGTAGTTCATTATCGTTTCTTTTACACACTTATTTCTAAACGTTGTCTCTGCGGTATAATCCGTGGGGCAACGTCACCTTTAATTCGTTTATATACCATGGCTGAAAATAAAAAAAGATCAGTGTCTATAGATGCTTATCGTGCAGTTGTCATGTTGTTGATGATATTTGTCAACGATACCTGGACGTTAATTGATATACCCGCCTGGATAGGTCATCTACCTGCTGATCAGGATGGGTTAGGACTGGCAGATGTAGTATTCCCCGCTTTTCTTTTTATTGTTGGTCTATCTGTACCATTTGCTATGCAATCCAGGATGAAGAAAGGGGATACAACATGGTCAATAGTCCAACACATTATATTGCGTGCCGTGGCACTGCTCGTAATGGGACTATTTCATGTTAATCTGGAATATTATCCCGACAATGCCTTGTTGTCGAAGAACGTATGGCAAATACTCATCACTGTTGGTTTCTTTTTAGTCTGGTTGAACTATTCCGATCAAAATTCAAAAAAGGCGAGGATTCTAAAAATATCGGGTATAGTGCTATTAATAGTTTTAGTATTATTATTTCGGGATAAAACAGCTCCTTTAGGAGCAATCGCTATACAGGTACATTGGTGGGGCATATTAGGTATTATTGGCTGGAGCTATTTGCTTGTCAGCTTAATTTTCCTACTGACCGGGGGACGGTGGTGGGCACAGATATTAGCATTCACAGCCTTCATTTTATTCAATATGGGTGCTCAGTCTACAGCGTTCGATTCGTTGAGCGAGATGAAAAATTATATTTGGATTATCGGAGACGGTGCTATGCCGGCGCTGGCCATGTGTGGTATTTGTTTATCATTGCTCTACCGTAAATGGAAAGATACAGACCGTATGAGGTTCATTTATTACGGTTTATTTATAGGGTTAGCTTTGTTGCTTTTTGGGCAATGGTGTCGAGAGTTCTGGATCATTTCCAAAATTTGGGCTACACCCTCTTTTACCTTGATATGCGCCGGAATAAGCACACTGGGTTTTATAGCTGTGATGTACATCACGGATATCCGGAAATGGACAGGTTGGTACGAATGGATTCGACCTGCAGGTACCAGTACCCTTACCTGTTACCTGCTGCCCTATATACATTATGCGTTGTTGGGTTTTATCGTCTATCGATTGCCCGAATGGATGCGTACGGGAGAGCTTGGCATGCTTAAGTCACTGATCTATGCGTGGATAATAATCGCTATAGCGGGGTGGCTGGAAAGAAGGAGGTTAAATCTAAAATTATAATAATCGTGAAGACTTATTTTTTATTTATTCCGTTAATATGGACTTTAATGTTTAAAGGTTGTACAATGTATAAGAGTGCTCCTCATTCACAGGTTATGAAGATAAGATGGGATATTTTGGATCGGGATGCGGAGGGAAGTGGAAAGACACGCGTGAAGATGATTTTAACAAATACCACAATGGAGACACTTACGAAAGAGGGGTGGGCTATTTACTTCAATGCGGGCGATGTGCAGGTACATGAATCTGATCGACATCTGGTGCGGATCGATGCTGTAAATGGAGATGTATTTAAGATGTATCCCTCTGCAGACTGGGTAGATTTACCTCCAGATAGCAGCCATACAGTTACAGTACTTTGTCGGATGATCAAAAATTTCACCGACCTACCCAAAGGCTTCTATTTGGTATCCAAAAAGTACCCCGATGGTGTGGACATTTCTTTTACATGTGAAGAGCCATCTGATATAGACAGCCTGGAGTGGGATCTTGCAGTAAAGCAATATCTGCAAAATGCGGTCGTGACAGATAGGCCAATGCATGCGTTATCACCTATTTTCCCCTCGCCAAAGCAGTATGCCTATAACGCTGCATCCTTTATGTTGGAATCCGCTTGTACCATCATTGTGGAAGAAGAATTTGCAGATGAAGCATCATTCCTACAGTCCGAATTGAGACAAATAATGGAATCGGCACCCACTATATCTGATCAAACTGCCACTAAACGAATTATTTTTAAAAAGAAAGATGTAGCGCATAAGGAAGGATATGAACTAACCATTGACGACACACAAATTTTGATAGAGGCAGCTACGACCAAAGGAGCTTTTTATGCAGTTCAATCTTTGTTGAATATGATGCCAAAAGAAGCCTGGAAAGACAAGCAATCTACTATTTCCTTACGTGGTATTCATGTTGTAGACGAACCAAGATTTGGTTATCGGGCAGTGATGTTGGATGTGGCCCGGAATTTTCAATCTAAAGATCAGATATTAAGAGTATTGGATTTAATGGCACTCTATAAACTGAATGTGTTGCATTTCCACCTGAACGATGATGAGGGTTGGCGTCTGGAAATCCCCGGACTTCCGGAGTTGATAGATGTTGGTGGTAAGAGAGGCCATGTTAGCGAAAAAAATACAAATTTATGGCCTTCTTATGGTTCAGGAGCAAGCGTGGATAATAAGACCGGATCTGGCTACTACAGTCGGACCGAATTTATCGAGATACTGCGCTATGCACATGCCAGGCATATTCAAGTTATTCCTGAAGTGGAGACGCCCGGACATGCCCGGGCTGCTATAAAAGCTATGGACGCGCGCTATGCAAAATTTAAAGAAGAGGGTGATAGTGTCGCCGCTAAAGCCTACTTATTGAGAGATTTAGCTGATGAATCTATTTACCGGTCGATCCAAAATTGGAATGACAACGTGATTGACGTTAGTTTACCATCGACATATTCCTTTTTGGAGAAAGTAACGGACGAAATTATCCAAATGTATACAGACGCGGGAGCATCTCTGGCTACGATACATTTCGGAGGAGATGAGGTACCCGAGGGGGTATGGGAGAAGTCGCCCTCCGTACAACGCCTTTTGGCCAGTCGCTCCGATTTATCGGGCGTGGATGATCTGTGGCATTATTATTTTGGAAAAATCGACGACATGTTACGATCTAAAGGTTTGTTCCTTTCCGGATGGGAAGAGATTGGCATGAAGAAAGCCACCGTTAATAACCATCGTAAGATGATCGTAGAACCCAAGTTTGCACATCAGGGTTTTCGTGTCAATGTATGGAACAATATGGGCGAAAATGAAGATCTAGCTTATCGGCTGGCAAATGCGGGGTATCAGGTTATATTGACCAATGTATCTAATTTCTACTTTGATCTGGCTTACACACCTAGCTATCACGAACCCGGACAATATTGGGGTGGATATGTGGATATCGACAAGCCCTTCCGCTTCATCCCATATGATTATTATACCAATCCTATGACATCCCTGACGGGGAGAGCAGCTACGGAGGAGGAAGATCGGTCACACCTGGAAAAGTTATCAACAACGGGCCGTAAAAATATTGTTGGTATTGAGGCTCCGTTGTGGAGCGAAATTATTGATACCGAAGAACGCCTCGAATATCTTTTACTTCCGAAGATGTTTGGATTGGCGGAAAGGGCGTGGGCTGCTGAACCCACATGGGCTACGACTATGGAGCAAGAACAGTTTAGGGCAGATTGGTCGTCTTTTGTCCATACCGTTGGCAAAAAAGAGCTTCCAAAACTGGATCATTACAAGGGCGGCTACCTGTATCGAATTCCAGTTGCCGGTGCGCGCATAATGAATGGTAAGGTCTATGCCAATGTGCAAATACCTGGATTTACCATACGATATAGCAACGACGACACAATACCTACGGTAGATAGTCCGCTATTTAAACAAGGAACAGCATTGGAGGATATCGTGTCACTGCGTGTATTTAATGACAAAGGAAGGGGCGGGAGGACGTTAAGGGTCGATCGTTAGATTTTTGGTTTCCTTTTTCTGGTATTCAAGCGTAATATTTTTTTCTTGTAATTGATTACTGCACCATATCGCACGAATATATCGCTACCTAGTACACCAATGACTTTGGGTAAGTTCATCTGTTCATAAGCATAGTTGATCGTCGACAGATCTAATACCGCCACTTTGATATTTTTCTGTAGCCATGTATCTATTTTTAAATAAGGAAGTACTAGTGTATGGCTTTCCATATTATTGGTGCCAAGTCCGGTAGAAAGTATATTGGTGGTTTTAAATAAAATCTGATCTATTCCGGATTGAATCAACGTATTTCTATCCAATACAGTCTGTGATGCCCCCGTATCAAGCACCATATTAAATTTCTTGTCAAAGATTTCAATTTCCAATAAGATATGATAGCCGTCTCCCTGTAGATTGACGACCGATATAGGTATGTCTTGCATTTATATATCCAACACTTTATTCATTGCGCGTACGGCTTGTGCACTGGCTTTAAATAACTCTTTATCGTCATCATCCAGCTCGATGGGTACGATCTTGTCCCACCCATTTTTATTAATGATTACCGGAACTCCAATGTTGATATCCTCTTCACCAAGTTCGCCTTCCAGGTATACAGAAGCAGTAAACAATCGATTTTGATCAAGGAGTATACTTTCAACCATAGCCGCTGTAGCAGCTCCCGGAGCAAACCAGGCTGATGTACCGATTAGTGCTGTAAGTGTTGCTCCACCTACCATGGTTTTTTGAATAATTTCTGCTTGTTCTTCTTCGGTTAGAAAGTTGGTAACAGGAATACTATTCCATGTAGCCTTTTTTATGAGGGGGATCATCGTTGTGTCTCCGTGCCCGCCGATTACGATAGCATTCAAGTCGCTTGGCGAAGCATTTAATTTAGTAGCTAGCTGGTATTTAAAGCGGGCGGAGTCTAACGCTCCTCCCATACCTATAATTCTATTTTTAGGTAATCCACTGGATTTTAACGCCAGGTATGTCATCGTATCCATAGGATTGGAAACGACGATAATAGTAATGTCCGGTGAGTATTTTACTAGATTTTCTACCACTGTTTTTACTATACCCGCATTTGTGCCAATAAGTTCTTCACGTGTCATACCGGGCTTTCGTGGAATGCCCGAGGTGATGACGGCTACGGCAGATCCAGCAGTGGACAGATAGTCGTTTGTCACACCTTTTAGCTTTGTATCGAAGCCAAGTAATGCTGCAGTTTGCATGATATCCTGGGATTTACCTTCCGCGACTCCCTCTTTGATGTCCAGCAAAATGACCTCTTCTGCGCAATTACGGCGAACGATATTATCTGCTGCAGACGCGCCTACAGCTCCGGCACCTACGATTGTTACTTTCATGGCTTATAGTTGTTTATTGATATAAATATACTAAAAAATAACGTCAACGCCAACGTATCTTCTTTATTTGTAAAAATTGTTAGCCACTTAAGCCGTGGCGGGCTGTTCTTTTTTGGCC
>JBEBVG010000176.1:0-5651 GCA_040392845.1 Sphingobacterium sp.
AAAATAAACCTGCCATCCAACAGATGACAAAAATAATATGAATGGCCTTCGCGTACAGGTATAACATTTTTTGATTACGAACTACGAATGGAAAATTACGAATTATAAACTATACAGGCGATTCGTAATTCATAATTCCTCATTCGTAATTATCTAAATTCTTTAATGACGTCAACAGCGTACTTCACGTTATCAAACGGAATATCCGGCATAATACCATGCCCTAAATTAAAGATAAAACCGTTCTCGCCACGCATCCGTTCAAATAAGTCTAATATCTTCGCTTTAATAACTTTTTTGTCTGCGTACAGGACAAATGGATCTAAATTTCCCTGTACCGCTATACCTTCCGGCAAAGCTTGTTTGATATTTTTGAGGTCAGCATTCCAGTCGACCGAAATGACATCGGGGTGAGCCTCCGCCATGATCGGTGCAAAAACAGAAGAGCCTTTACAAAACGAAATTACGGGAACAGATCTTTTAATATTAGAGAGAATATAGTGGTTATAGCGATGTGAAAATTCACGGTAATCATTCCAGGACAAAGCCAGTGCCCAACTATCAAAAAGCTGCAGTGCATTGACTCCCGCATCGACCTGCATATTCAGATATTCCACGGTGACGTCAGCGATCTTTTGCAAGATCATATGGGCCATTGCAGGATCATTGTTGAGCAGCAGTTTTGTCTGCTTAAAATCTTTGGAAGACCCTCCCTCTACCAGATAGCTTAATATCGTAAACGGTGCACCCGCAAAGCCTATTAAAGGAATGCGTCCACCCAAACGTTGCTGTATCACCTTGATAGCTTCCGCAACATACTGCAGCTTATCTAAACAATCGACAGACAGCTGTTCCACATCGGCAAGTGATCGGATGGGATTAGAAAAACGAGGCCCTACGCCTTGCTCAAAAGATAAATCTCCGCCCATAGCTTCTGCAGTAACCAAAATGTCGGAAAATAAAATAGCCGCATCGATACCTAACAAATCCACCGGTAGCATCGTTACATCGGCGGCTATTTCGGGAGTCTTACACATTTCCAGGAAGCTATATTTATTTTTAATCTCCCAATACTCAGGCATAAAACGTCCTGCCTGACGCATCATCCATACCGGCGGCCTTTCTGTTGGTTGTGATAGCGCTGCCCTAATCAATAAATCGTTTTGTAAAACTGTACTCACTATATCTTAATTATATTTTTTGATGTCGTTTCTTATCTTTTCTATAATATCCTGCTGTCGCTGTGTCAATTTAAGTTTTTCTGCTAAATCCAGATAGGTCTCTACCCGATCATATTCCTTCTTACGCAAGTTAATACTCGCGAGATTTATCAGTACCATACCTTTCTCATGGCTCCTCCTCCAAGGCAATCGCGAAGCTAATTGAAAGTGATATTCTGCTTCTTCAATCTTTCCCTCCTTCAACGCTATATTGCCCTGCATAAACTCATAAAAATTACGACGTCCTTTTCGCAGCTGATCAGGATTTTTGATCTGTGCCAATAATTGCTTCGTTTTTTCATAATCTTGTTTATGAAAAGCCTGCGTAGCTAAAAAAACCGTTCCCTCCCGGTATTCACTCCACACCATATAGCCGATGATACCCAACACGTATACACATAGTGAATAATATCCAAAGACTACACAATAGGCTAATGCCGCAGCAGCGAGAGCGATGACAATAAATCGGGATCGCGTATTCATCCTTAATGTTCCTACGGTGTTTCCGCGTTATCTGTAAACTTATATCCTACTCCACGGATCGAATGAAAATAAATAGGATGTTTTTGGTCGGGTTCAAAATACTTACGGAATGTCAATATAAAATTATCGATTGTCCGTGTCGACGGATACACATCGTAGTTCCATACGGTTTCCAAAATTTGTTCACGGGAAACAGCTTCGTTCCGACGTTCAATCAAAAGTTTTAACAACATGGTCTCTTTTTTTGTCAAAGAGGTCACAGAACCGTCTGCATGATGTAACTCATAAGAATTAAAATAGATGGTCTTGTCGCCAATGGTGTAGGAATTGATTTCCTTCAGATCATCTCCTTTCATACCGCGCCGAATCAGGTTACCGACACGAAGAATGAGCTCTTCCAGGTTGAAAGGTTTTACCAGATAATCATCAGCGCCCTTCTTTAATCCGGTAATACGATCTTCACTACTGTTCTTCGCTGTCAAAAACATAATAGGAACTTCTGTATTCTGCAAGCGGATAGTTTCTGCCACCTGAAAACCGTCAATCTCAGGAATCATAACATCCAGGATCACCAGGTTAAAACGTTCTTCTTTAAACACCTTAAGTGCTTTTTTTCCGTCCGTAGCGGTGGTCACCCGATAGCCTTCCAACTCCAGATTCAGCTTGATCGCTTCTAAAAGATGTTCTTCATCTTCGACTAATAGTATTCTTTGTTTAGTTTGCATAATTTTCAAATGTTACTTCAAACACGCTTCCGGAAGGTTTATTATCTTTCACCATAATAGAGGCGTTGTGCTTTTGCAATACTGATTTTACTATATATAACCCCAAACCAGTTCCCTTGGTTTTACGGGTAGATTCATTCCCGATGCGATAAAACTTATTGAAGACCAGCTTCTTTTCCTCGTCAGGTATACCCACCCCATGATCCGACACCGAAAAGACGATCGCCTCATCTTGCTTATATAAAGCTACATCAACATGTGCACAAGGTGGTGAATATTTAATAGCATTCTCTACCAGGTTGGTCACCACGTTTGTAATAGCGAACTTATCAGCATATAAAATAAGATTTTCTTCAATATGCGGATTAATGACCTCCGTCTTACAGGCATTTTTCTGCAATCTATCCAAAATATCCCGTACCAGATCCGACAGATTAAAATCCTCTTTAGGAAGGTTGAAACTTCTATTTTCCAGTTTTGTAGCCAATAACACGTTTTCTACCAGGTAATCAAGTCTTTCAATATCCTTCAGGGAGTTACTTAAAAACATCATCTGTTGTTCGCGATCCAGATCTCTCTTGAGAATAGTCTGTAGGTAGAGTTTCACCGACGCCAGCGGAGATTTGAGTTCGTGTGTCACGGCCAATAAAAAGTTCTGCTGTTGCTGTCGATAATAGCGCTCCCTTCCGAGATGTTTTTTCAGTTTGATGACGGCCAAGATGAAAATCGCTAAAAAAATCAATCCTTCACCAATGACCATACCTTTACGATCAGGGACGTATTTGACAAACATATACCCCCAGCCGATAAGTTGGCACAATGCATAAAACGCTAATAGATAAAACCAAAAAAGAGCCCGTCTCATAGATGCTATTTCCCCAAAAATAGATAAATCCTCCTGCATAATAAAATATGCGACATTTTATGACACAAATAAGAAAATCAACTTATAATAAAATATAAAACCATAGTATCTTTGCACATGTTCAGTTATAAAAAGGATATTTTCTTTGATTTAGATCATACTATTTGGGATTTCGACAAAAATGCAGAAGAGACATTAAAGGATCTTTACTTTAGATATAATTTTGATCATCTATTCGGGCGTAGTACGCCCGATATCTTTATAGCGACTTACACAGCCAACAACCACCGGGTATGGGATCTTTATCATCACGGTAAGATTGACAAGCCTACACTAAGAAAACTGCGATTCGCTGACACGTTTACCCAACTGGGTGTCGATCCTTCCCTATTCCCATCCCAGTTTGAAGAAGAATATCTATCCATATGCCCTACGAAAACCAACCTGTTTCCTCATGCTCATGAAACATTGCAATACCTACAGGGCAAGTACAACTTACACTTAATTTCGAACGGCTTTAAAGAGGCATGTGAGAAAAAACTGGAGCATAGCAATCTCACTTCCTATTTCAAAACTATCGTTATTTCGGAAGTCTTCGGGATCAACAAACCCGATCCGAGGATTTTTGAGTATGCTATTCAAAATGGGAATGCGAAGAAAGAAACAGCAATCATGATCGGGGATAATATCGAAGCTGACGTTCGTGGAGCACTACGAGCAGGTATGGATGCCATTTTTTTCAACACCATGGGCAAGGAAAAACCACAAGATATTGACCATATGATCCTGGAACTTAAAGAGCTGCAAAGTATTTTTTAGAAATATGCACTATTGCATATCAAACAAATGTCTTTCTGCATGATAGGACGAACGGACCAAAGGACCAGACTCTACATACTTAAAGCCCATCTGCAAACCAATCTCTTTATATTTTTCAAACTGCGCGGGTGATATCCAGTCAATGACCGGGTGATGTGCCTTTGTGGGCTGCAGGTATTGTCCTAATGTAATGATATGAACGCCGGCATCATATAGATCTTGCATAGCTTCGATCACATCTTCCTCTGTCTCTCCCAAACCTAACATAATACCTGACTTTGTACGTAACCCTGCTGCTGAAATCCGCCGTAGACAGTCTAACGAACGGTCATATTTCGCCTGGATACGTACCTCACGTGTCAATCGTCGAACAGTTTCAAGATTATGTGATACTACCTCCGGGCGTACGGCTAATACTCTATCCAGGTTATCCCATTGCCCTTTGAAGTCGGGGATTAAAGTCTCTAATGTTGTTCCTGGGCTTTCACGGCGTATCGCGAGTATGGTCTCCGCCCATATTGTAGAACCTCCATCTTTCAGATCGTCACGATCCACAGATGTGATGACACAATGTTTTACCTGCATCAATTTAACAGAAGCTGCCACACGATTGGGTTCATCCATATCTACTGGCAAAGGCCTTCCGGTAGCTACCGCACAAAACGAGCATGAACGCGTACAGATATTGCCGAGGATCATGAACGTAGCGGTACCGGCTCCCCAACATTCCCCCATATTCGGACAATTTCCACTTTCACAAATAGTATGAAGCTTATGTTCATCCACCAGGCTACGCACATGACGATATTCTTTTCCCACGGGCAACTTTACACGCAACCAATCCGGCTTCCGTTCGGTCTGATGGGCAGGTATTACTGGAAGTTCTATCATGTTACAAAGGTAAACATATTTCAAATACCTCGGAGGATAATATGTTTAGGAAATATCATTTTACGTCACGAAAATCTCTTTCTATAATCTTTTTTTATCGAATTTGATCACCAAATCAATTCCGTAGTACAATGCAGCTGACACTTCATGTCATAAGCTGTTCTCGCTGATAAGTTTTGCCAGTATCTCCCTACTTGGTAGTACGGTCAGATATTTGCTGGCAAATATCTGCTGGTTGGTCTCGGGAAGGGTAAACTCAACAACCGCTTCACTCTTGTTCTGGCAGAGGATAATACCGATAGTCTTATTCTCTTCCTCAAGCTTGACCTTTCGGTCGTAGTAGTTTACATACATCTGCATCTGACCGATATCCTGATGCTTCAGTTCCCCGACTTTAAGATCGATCAGCACAAAACATCGCAATATCCTGTTATAGAAAACCAGATCTATCCGAAAATGCTTATCATCAAAGCTTATCCGGTGCTGCCTGGCCACAAATGTGAAACCTGTCCCAGTTCCAAGAGAAAGTGCTCCAATTTATCAATCAATCGCTGTTCCAGGTCGCTTTCAGAATAATACGATTGCTCGGGCAATCCGATAAATTCGAGCACATACGGATCTTTGATCGCATCCTGTGGTTTTTCGAGC
>JBEBVG010000177.1:0-5618 GCA_040392845.1 Sphingobacterium sp.
CAACAGCTACCCGCAGCGGCACTCCTTTTAATTCCCATTCGGCAAATTTAAAGCCTGGGCGTTGCGTATCCCGGTCATCATATTTCACAGATACATCTTTAGCTTTAAGTTCGCTCGTTAAGTTTTCAACAAAAGTATCAACTTTAGCCTTTTCCTCTTCCGTCCGATAAATGGGCACAATTACCACTTGTATAGGCGCTAATTTTGGCGGAAGAACAAGTCCTTGGTCATCCGAATGTGCCATTACCAAAGCTCCCATCAAGCGAGTTGACACCCCCCAAGATGTTGCCCACACATACTCTTGCTTGCCCTCTTTGGACGTAAATTTCACATCAAAGGCTTTTGCGAAATTCTGACCGAGGAAATGTGATGTACCAGCCTGCAGGGCTTTACCGTCTTGCATCAGCGCCTCTATACAATAAGTATCCAATGCCCCTGCAAAGCGCTCATTCTCTGTCTTGCGTCCCCGTATTACAGGTAAAGCCAATGTATTTTCTGCAAAATCAGCATAGACGTCAAGCATTTGTTCTGCCTCTGCGATAGCCTCTCCTTCTGTGGCATGGGCTGTATGTCCTTCCTGCCACAAAAATTCAGCAGTACGCAAAAAGAGGCGGGTACGCATCTCCCAACGTACTACATTTGCCCATTGGTTAACAAGAATAGGTAGGTCGCGATATGACTCAATCCACCCTCTATATGTATTCCAGATAATCGTTTCAGATGTAGGTCTGACAATCAGTTCCTCCTCCAATTTGGCTTCTTCATCGACAACAATCTGTCCATTTCCATCATTCTTCAGACGATAGTGAGTGACTACAGCACATTCTGTAGCAAAACCTTCGACATGCGAAGCTTCCTTAGAAAAAAAAGATTTCGGTATAAATAAAGGGAAGTAGGCATTGCTATGTCCCGTCTCCTTAAATCGCTTATCGAGAATAGCTTGCATCCTCTCCCAGATACCATAACCATACGGTTTAATAACCATACACCCCCGCACGGCTGAATATTCGGCCAGATCTGCCTTAATTACCAAATCATTGTACCATTGAGAATAATCCTCACTTCTACTTGCTATTCCTTTGCTCATTACGCTAAAACTGAATTAAATTGTATCACTATCTTAAAGAAGAAAAATATTTCTATTTTTGTTGACAAGGTTTAAACCTTTCATAAATTTCGCGTCTAAGATAATAAATAAGACTGTATTCTATATACACTTTAGATCAAAGATATCATGAAAACGAACAAATTATTCATCGGAAGTTTAGCAATTATACTTGCTCTGGCATTGAACTCATGTTCAACGAGCAGGCAGGTTGCTTACAAAGATGATATGTACAATAATCAGGCTGCAAATCGCCCTGCTGAGAACTATCAGAGCCCCGACTATTATTATTCGGATGGTCAGGAAAATGCTTCCAGCAACGCTTCCAATCAATATTATTCAGACGAATATAGCGATCAGGAATATTACGAAGATGAGTATTCGGAACTGGAATATGCCAACCGTATCAACAGGTTTTATTACCCTACAACTGGCATGGGCTATTATGACCCTTGGTTTGATCCATGGTATGGTTATGGTGGCTTCGGTTTAGGCTGGTCCAACTGGGGATGGGGTTCAAGTTGGTCGTTAGGATTTGGCTGGGGTAGTCCCTGGTATGGACATGGTTGGGGTGGATACCCTTATTACAACTATGGATGGGGTGGATATCCTTACTATGGATACGGCAGCTATTGGGGTTATAATTCCTATTATAGTGCATGGGGTCACCCCTACTATGGCTACGGTTACGGCCGGGGAAGTTATTATCCGTATTCCGGAAATCGTTATGCTATCCGACCTACAGGATCTTCCGTACGTTCGGAAACGAGAGACCGTTTTAATAGACGTGTAGGCACAACAAGTCGCCGTACGTCTACTGTAGGAACTGCACGAACTTCCACATCGTCACGTACAGGAATTAGCCGCGACGCAAGCGGACGTATAGTTACAGGATCGCGTGTGGGTACTACAAGAACCGGAACAGTAAGGACAGGTCGTACTTCGGACACCAATAGAGAAGCCGTAGGAACTAACCCCAATTCCAGAAGAGTTGGAACATCACGAACTACGGAGGGCACACGTGCGACACGTCCTACAACAACGCAACGGACGGGATCATCTACACCAACAAGAAGTACAGAACGGACAGGTACAAGCAGATCATCAGGCTCTACAACGAGAGAAGCTGCTCCTACCAGAAGTACACCTTCACCAAGCTATAATACAGGAGGAAGCTCCAGGTCATCAGGCTCTTCTATGTCTGGTGGTGGCGGTTCATCGCGATCATCAGGTGGTGGAAGCTCCAGATCATCCGGATCCTCAAGAAGATAATTTATTTGGACAGCTTTTTTTTAACATTATCATATAATATACTTTCATGAAGCTAATACACAGTATCCCTTTTTTATGTCTGTCCCTAATTACTTTTATAGATACACAAGGTCAAACAATAGATGATGCATTAATCTTTTCAAGGGAAGAACCTGGAGCGTCGGCAAGAGTCAAAGGGTTGGGTAATGCCCAAACGGCGTTAGGTGGCGATATAAGCTCACTTAACGGTAACCCCGCTGGTTTAGGCTTTTTTGGCAGATCAGATATTTCGATCACGTTCAATTATCTACAAAACGGCAACAGTATTGATTATTTAGGGACAAATACGGCGAGCCAAAAAGGAAATTTCGGTGTAGACCAGGCTGGGGCGGTATTTCATTTTCCAACACGGAACAGCTCTGGTTGGCAAAACTTCAATATCGGGTTGAGTTATAATAAAACCCAAAATTTCAATAACTCCCGAAATTACGAGGGAAACAATACAAACAGCACGATTGTCCACGCGTTGACCGATATCATGGCTGCTGACGAAGGGTTTAGTGAAGATTTCTATTGGTCAAATATTGTAGAAGAATATGATATCCCAGGACGATCGGGCTTTTTCCCCCTGGCAATTGAAAATGAAGGCAAACAGCAATACAATGAACACAGCATTCGGGGTAACCGTTCTAAAACTGCTGTGGCGTTCGGCGCCAACTATAATAATACGTTCTATATTGGAGCAACATTGGGCATTACTTCCTTCAAATATGACCGTCAGACACAGTTTATTGAGAATGGATGGACAAAATCCCCCGCCGACGTCGCTGCTAATAATCCCAATTCGATTTTTATTGATCCCAACAATCTGGAATATGATTATCTGGATGCCAGTTACGAACTATTCGACAATTTCTCTCAGCTTACAGAAGGATCGGGTGTAGACATTAAGCTCGGTATGATTTATAAGCCGGCAGTAGACTGGAATATTGGGCTTACGGTTAGTACACCTACGTGGACCACTATAAAAGAAGACACCCGCGCTTATACCGATGTCAATTTTTATAATGACGAAACTTCCGATGCCCCTTTCCCCGACGACATGCAGTATGCCTCGGATTACTACGATAGCGGCATGGATTATCTCTTGACATCGCCCTGGAAGTTTGCATTTGGTTTATCAAAGTTTTTCAATAGCGGTTTATTATCCGCCGATATAGAATTTGTGGATTACAGCACCATGAAATATAGTGACATTTCGAGTGATTTTATAAGTGGTGAGTTTAGGGAAATAAACCAAGGTATCAAAGACACCTATAAGTCTGCGCTAAACTTCCGGGTAGGCGGCGAATATCTGATCAACCCGATTTTAAGTGCACGTGCAGGTTTCAACTATTTTGGAAATCCCTACAAAAATGTTGATGACAAAAATCTAGGCGGTAGCCTCGGACTAGGTGTCAAGCTCAGCAACTCCTTATATATGGATGTCGCTGTAAATCATCAATTCAATTCGTACAAAGAAGCCGCATATATGCTGGATGAGGACTTTTGGAACTTGTCGAGTCCCGTCGCAAATATTGATCACCGAAGAACAAACATTACTTTAACTTTCGGTGCGAAGTTTTAAGATATCACGTCATACGTAAAAAAACCTGTCAGCTTTTTAAAATCTGACAGGTTTTTTTACGTTTATATTGTCTAAACTTTTTTTAATAACAATATGGATATATTGTTTTCTTTAATCAAAATTTTTATACCTTTGCGGTTCTTGGTGAGTTATTTTTTATCAATCAGAATCAAGTAAAAAACGTAAACTATATCAAACTAATAGACGAACACAGAAAATGCAGAGTAAAGGTCTGATTAAATTTTTGGTAGCAGTAGTGACATTAGCATGTCTCTATTCCCTATCGTTCACTTTTGTAACACGTAAAGTGGAGAAAGATGCGGCAGCTCATGCCGATGGCGACATCGCCAAAGAAAAAGCTTATTTGGATTCTATTTCGGGTGAGGTTGTCTACAATCTGGGCGTAGCAAAATATACTTATAGGGAGTGTAAAGCCCTGGAGCTTCCTTTGGGATTGGACCTCAAAGGTGGAATGAATGTTACCATGGAAATCTCATTGGATGAGTTGATCCGGAACTTGGCAAACAACACCAGAGACGAAAAATTCAATACTGCATTAAATAATGCTATTCAAAAAAGTAAATCCAGCAATAAATTTGTTGTTGATGTATTTATAGATGAGTTCAAAGCTTCGGGTTCAACAACTTCTTTAGCCTCTTTCTTTGCAACAAAAGACAACTCGGGTCTAATCAAAGCGACTAGCTCGGATGCTGATGTTAAGAATTTTCTCCAAAAGGAAGCAGATAATGCCATTCAAAACTCCTATAAAGTCTTACGTACACGTATTGACAAGTTTGGTGTAGCATCTCCTAACATCCAGATACAACAAGGTACAAACCGTATTTTGATTGAATTGCCCGGTGTAAATGATGAAGCACGTGTTCGTAAGCTGCTACAAGGTTCTGCTAAGTTGGAATTCTATGAGACCTACAGCAACTTCGATGTATATCCTATTCTGGAAAATATCAACCGTACTTTAGCGGGCACATTACAAAATACGGATACTGCCCCGGTTGTAAAAAACGAAACTGTAGCGACAGATAGCAGTCAAAATGATGACAACTTATTGGCTAATCTTGGTGCTAATACAAATACATCCACGGATACTTCTGCCGTAGCAACTAACATGGCAGCACAAAACCCTCTATTCAGTGTTTTGATGCCTTCTATCTACCAAGCAGAAAATGGCCAACAACAACTTGCTCCAGGTCCACAGGTGGGGATTGCTAACCTTAGAGATACTGCAAAGGTAAATGCTTATCTAGCTCGTCCTGAAGTGAGGTCCCTCCTTCCGGCAAATCTGAAATTGCTATGGGCAGTAAAACCCGAAAAACGTAGTCCAGAGCTATTAACGCTCTATGCTATCCGTACTGTTGGCGGAGAGACAGGAGCTGTATTAGCTGGAGATGTTGTTACGGATGCGAGAGACGACTTTGACCCACAAACAAACTCACCGGTGGTGAGCATGTCCATGAATTCCTACGGTGCACGTGAGTGGCGTAAAATAACAGCCAAAGCCGCACCGAACAAAGAAGCTATAGCTATTGTATTGGATGGTGTGGTATACTCAGCACCAAATGTTCAAAATGAAATTGCTAATGGTTCATCTTCCATATCAGGAAATTTTGAGATTGA